>NZ_JAKJSQ010000065.1:0-19900 GCF_050337105.1 Aliivibrio kagoshimensis | reverse complement strand
ATTCAAATAATAATGAAATCACCAAAAATACGTTTATTAATGCAGGTGATGATCACCGCAGTGATGGAAGTCACACTTTCCACGTCTCTGCCATTCGAGTCTACTATGGTAATGGCAACTATATTTCTGAAAACAGTTTCAGAGGAACGCGGGGTATCTCAATTGATTTAAGAGGGGCTGAGCATCTTGGGCACATTAACCCTAATGACGGAAGTTATAATCTCGCTGCATCAACCTCTAATCGAGGTATAGATTTCCCGGTGATTCAAACAGCCTCAGTGACCTCTACCGGAGACCTCAATGTTACTGGTTATATTGGATTAAGCCCCTCTTCGTCAGTATTTGGCGGTAGTGACATAGAGATATACCTTGCTGAAGGCTCTCCAACTAACCACACGCTTAATGGAACTGACTTTATTGGGAGTTGTTATTCTGACTCAACGGCTAAATTTGATTGTACGTTTGCCATTCCAGATGGACTAAATGTCGCGATCGGAAGCAAAATTACTGGTATCGCGATTGGAAGACGTTCTGATGATGATGATGATGATGACGACGATGATGATGACGATGATGATGACGATGATGATGACGATGATGATGATGACGACGATGACGAAGGAAGAAATACCTCTGAAATGGGCAGCATTGCCATAGTTACTGGCACGGAAAGTCTTGGTGTAGATATATACACTCTACAATCAACACCGCTGACTTGTGAAAAATCCGCCTTCAATATTGATATTATCGATAGCTATAACAATAACGATTTAGCCAATTATACTGGTGATGTGAATGTTACCCTATCTAAAATCTCTTCCATTGGTGATTTAAGTCAACTGTGCTGGTTATCCGACAACCCAGCGGGCGTTGGAAAAGTGAGTTGTGACCAAGGGTTATTGGTTAACTTTAATGACGAAACCTCAAGAAGCTTATATATAGAGTCATACCATCAAGATATGGAAGTGACGGCTTATGCAGAGATGGTGGACGATATCACCAAAAATGATACGTCAGGCACAGTGAAATTTGGCAGTGAAGGGTTTACGCTAGAACTGATCAGCAGCGATAGCCAAGGGTATAGAGCGGGTATCTCCTCCCAGTTAAAATTAACCCGAATCGAGACAAGCTCTGGTGGAGTGCCCGTTTGTACCATTAACGAACGATACAACGGCAATAAAGATATCGGTTTTAAGCTGAGTTACTTATCCGCTGTCGTGAATCGGGCCAGTGGTTCCATCGTGTCGGGAAACAAAACGACTGCTGTTAATGAGTCGGGTTTCAATGATGCCAAGATAAAGTTCTCCAGTGGTATTGCTACGGCCGATTTCTATTATGATGAAGCTGGGAAAATCCGTCTAGAAGCTTACTACGATCCTCCAGGTCATAACCCGAATGATTCCATCTGGAAGCAGTCTAAAGCGGTCACTTTTACTCCTTACCAACTGAAAATTGAAGAGATAAGCAGTGGCAGTGATAAAAAGTTAAACCCAGGTGGAAACAGTTTGAGTGGTGGTGGGTTTGTTGCCGCCGAAGTGCCATTTGATTTTCTGCTGAAAGCCTATTCTGCACGTAACAACCTAGTGACACAAAACTTCACCACCAGTGATGGTGATATGTTGGTTGGTGTTGCTGTATTAAGTCCTGCAAACAAAACAGGAGAGCTTGCTCAGCTGAGGCTGCCAACAGATACTGATATTGTATTTACTAATGGTGTTGCTGACTTAGATGGCTTTAAATATGGAGAAGTTGGCAGTTTCTACGCGAATTTCATGGTGACGGATTATCTTGATTTAGCCAACGTTAATTATTTATCTGTAAATACACCCGAAGTGGGGCGTTTTTATCCCGACCGGTTTGAACTGACCAGTCAAGGGGTGACCACTGACTTTACCAACGCTGGAGGCTACTGGACTTATCTAGGTAAACCAGATATTGAGTTAACCTATCAGCTAGAAGCCTTAGGGGCTGATGGTCGACGCTTAAGCTATTATGAATCTGGTTATGCCATAGATACGATTGAACTCAATCTAGAAGACAGAACCGCCGGCAACCCAATCAGTACCTTAACTAACCGTTTGGTGATGCCGGAGTCAATAGCTCCAGGAGGCGTGTTTACACCAATATGGAGTGGTGGAGTACAAATCATTAATGCTACCGGTTTGAACACACTAGCGGTAGCTAGAGAGTCGACAGGTGCCGATGGGCCTTATGAGTCGAGTACTCTGTTCTTAAGTCGAATCAGCGCGTTAGACGCCGTACAATTTAAATCAGCGGGAGTGTTGCAAGACACCGCAGATATTGGTGGTGAAATCGGACTTCGATATGGCCGATTGAATATAAAAGATACCTTCGGCCCAACTAATACCGACCTGCCAATGGACATGCAGATTGAGTATTGGGATGGCGACTCCTTTGAGGTAAACCTTTGGGATGATGCCGACACTCAATTGGATAAGGATATGTCCCACAGCAGTGATACACCGAGTGATCTGAGTGTCGGGTTTGTCTTTGATAAAAGTACGGATATTTCAGAAGGGGTCTATGCACTGAAAGTGTCCGGAGACAAGAGTGGCTCAACCTTGGTAAGTAATGATCTGGTTAACTTTCCTTGGTTACAATACTGCTGGACTAACTCAGATTGCGCTGGCAATAACTATCAGAATAATCCATTAGCCCAAGCGATATTTGGTACTCAGCGACCTTCTGATAGAGTGATCTATTGGCAGGAGATGTTCTATTAAGTGGTTGCTTATTTGTTTGGTGTTAGCTCATCGAGTGAGTTAACACCAGTGGCATCGTGATGGTTTAGAAAATGGGTACAAAAAAGCCAGTTCCGTGAGGAACTGGCTTTTTAAATGATGGTGGAGGGGGACGGATTCGAACCATCGAAGGCAGAGCCGTCAGATTTACAGTCTGATCCCTTTGGCCACTCGGGAACCCCTCCACAGGGTTCTTTTTATATTGACTGCTACGGCGTGAAACAGGATGAGCAATCAAGTTGTAATGATGGTGGAGGGGGACGGATTCGAACCATCGAAGGCAGAGCCGTCAGATTTACAGTCTGATCCCTTTGGCCACTCGGGAACCCCTCCACAGGGTTCTTTCTATATTAACTGCTACGGCRTGAAACAGGATGAGCAATYAARTTGTAATGATGGTGGAGGGGGACGGATTCGAACCATCGAAGGCAGAGCCGTCAGATTTACAGTCTGATCCCTTTGGCCACTCGGGAACCCCTCCACAGGGTTCTTTCTATATTAACTGCTACGGCGTGAAACAGGATGAGCAATTAAATTGTAATRATGGTGGAGGGGGACGGATTCGAACCATCGAAGGCAGTGCCGTCAGATTTACAGTCTGATCCCTTTGGCCACTCGGGAACCCCTCCACAAGTGCGGAGCGCATAATATCAAACGTGCTTGAGCTGTAAAGACATTTTTGTTGTTTTTGGTTTAAGTGGTTTTTTTTTCAACGCTTTTGGTTTCGTATCGATGTTTTACACTAAAATTGACTCACTTTGCTGAGCTTTACATTGATTTACGCTATTGCAGGAATAAATCAGTAAAATAGGGGCAGAATTTATTGAAGGGTAAAAAAATGACCAGACGGTTTTTGTTGGCACCAGCCATCGTTGTTTGTATGAGTACACTGCTATTTACTTCTGCTTCTATTGCAAAGGGTACTGGGAACAAACCTGGCGGTGAGCGCATGGTTTCCGTTTATACCGATGTCGTAGCCGAACACCAAGTTTCTCAAACCATTTCGTTAATCGGTAAGCTGCAATCGGATAAGTCAGTCAACATCGCGACGGAGGTATCTGGAAAAGTCAAAACGATTCAGGTTAGCGCCAATCAGAAGGTAAAAGAGGGGCAGCTTCTGTTTCAGCTAGATGATGCAAAAGCGCAAGCAGCATTAAAAGAGGCGAAAGCGTATCTGGCTGACGAACAGAGAAAGCTGAAAGAGTATTCTAAGCTAGTTAAAAAGAATGCAGTGACCAAAACCGCAATGGATGGTCAAGCTGCCATTGTTGATATCGCTGCTGCTCGATTAGCCTCGGCCAAAACAGATGTTAAACATCATAATCTAACGGCACCTTTTTCGGGAACGATTGGTTTAATCGATTTTAGCCGAGGAAAAATGGTCTCAACAGGCGTTGAACTTATGACTCTTGATGACTTATCAGTGATGCAACTTGATTTGCAAGTGCCCGAACGCTACCTCTCTCTGCTCTCGAATGGCATGAAAGTCACTGCGGTAAGCCAAGCGTGGCAGAACCAACAGTTTGAGGGCAAGGTGGTTGCGATAGACTCTCGTATTAATCAAGAGACCTTGAATATGCGAGTGCGTGTAGAGTTTGCCAATAAAAAGAATCAGCTTAAACCTGGTATGATGATGTCGGCCACCATGGCATTCCCAGCGATCCGTGAAGCGATTATTCCTGTTCAAGCACTTGAATATTCAGGCACTAAGCGTTTTGTCTATGTGATTAATGAGAAGGGTATTGCCAAGCGAACTGAGGTGATCTTAGGGGCACGTATTGATGATCAGGTTTTGATCGAAAAGGGCGTCGCATTGGGTGATAAAATAGTAGTGCAAGGACTCGTTAACATGCGCGACGGAATGAAAGTGAAAGATCTTGCTCAATCTAGCACGACAGCCAAGGAGAGTCACTAATGTGGATCTCTGATACGGCAGTAAAACGCCCCGTGGTCGCGATTGTATTTAGTCTACTGTTATGTGTATTTGGCATCGTCTCGTTCACCAAATTGGCCGTGCGAGAGATGCCAGATGTAGAGAGCCCTGTGGTGACCGTGATGACTCGTTATGAGGGTGCCGCTGCCACGATCATGGAGAGCCAGATAACGGCGGTACTTGAAGACCAAATAACGGGTATTAGTGGTATTGATGAAATCACTTCCGTCACTCGAAACGGCATGTCGCGTATTACCATTACTTTTGATTTAGGTTGGAACCTAACTGAAGGGGTGAGTGATGTTCGTGATGCCGTCGCCAAAGGTCAGCGTTCACTGCCTGATGAAGCTGACGATCCCATCGTATCTAAAAACAATGGTTCAGGTGAAGCGTCGATGTACATCAACCTGACATCAACTGAGATGGATCGAACCCAGTTAACCGATTATGCACAGCGTGTTCTCGAGGATAGATTTAGCCTTATTTCAGGCGTCAGCTCCATTAATATCTCAGGCGGTCTGTACAAGGTCATGTATGTCAAACTCGAGCCAACGCAGATGGCGGGGCGTCAGGTTACCACCTCAGACATTGTTAGTGCCTTGAAGGCAGAGAATGTAGAAAACCCTGCTGGTGAAGTCCGTAACGATACCACTGTGATGTCTGTGCGCACCGCAAGGCTCTATGATGAACCTCAAGATTTTGATTACTTAGTGGTCCGTACTGCTAGTGATGGCACCCCTATCTACTTAAAAGATGTGGCGACGGTGTCGATTGGTGCAGAAAACGAAAACTCATCGTTCAAAAGTGATGGCGTGGTGAATTTAAGCTTAGGCATTATTCCTCAATCGGACGCCAATCCACTGGAGGTGGCGACAGCGGTACATGATGAGGTAGCCAAGATTCAAAAATTTTTGCCGGAAGGGGCCCGTTTAGCGATCGATTATGATTCGACGGTTTTTATCGATCGCTCAATCAGTGAAGTTTATAACACGCTATTTATTACTGCTGGTTTAGTTATCCTTGTCCTTTACATTTTTATTGGCCAAATTCGTGCCACCTTGATACCGGCAATTACCGTACCTGTGTCGTTGATCTCTTCGTTTATTGCCGCTTACTATTTTGGTTTTTCAATCAACCTGATCACCTTGATGGCGCTAATTCTTGCTATCGGCTTAGTGGTGGATGATGCCATTGTGGTGGTAGAGAATATTTTCCACCATATTGAGCGTGGAGAGAAACCATTGCTGGCTGCTTATAAGGGAACTCGTGAGGTGGGTTTTGCGGTAGTGGCAACCACATTAGTCTTAGTGATGGTGTTTCTGCCGATCTCTTTTATGGATGGCATGGTCGGTTTATTGTTTACTGAATTCTCCGTGTTATTGGCGATGTCGGTGATCTTCTCTTCGTTGATCGCACTGACGTTAACCCCAGTACTCGGCAGTAAAATATTGAAAGCGAATGTTAAACCCAACGCATTTAATCGGGCAGTGGATTCGCTGTTTCAGCGTTTAGAGTTGCAATATCGAAGAGTCGTGACGATAGCGGTACGGTTTCGTTGGGGCGCGCCTGTGGTTATTGCTGCCTGTATTGCAGGCAGCTTCTGGCTCATGCAGCAGGTTCCTTCGCAATTAGCACCTAAAGAGGATCGTGGGGTTCTGTTTGCGTTTGTTAAAGGAGCAGAAGGAACCAGTTACAATCGTATGACCGCCAACATGGACATTGTTGAAGAGCGTCTGATGCCACTATTGGGTCAAGGCGTTATTAAATCTTTTAGTACTCAAGCTCCGGCTTTTGGAGGTAATGCCGGCGACCAAACTGGCTTTGTTATCATGGTGTTGGAAGATTGGGCAGACCGAAGCGTCAGTGCGCAGCAAGCGTTAGGCATGGTCAGTAAAGCTCTAAAAGATATCCCTGATGTGATGGTTCGCCCTATGATGCCTGGATTTAGAGGTAGCTCCAGTGATCCGGTGCAGTTTGTACTCGGCGGTTCAGATTACAGTGAACTGCAAAAATGGGCACAGCTACTGCAACAGGAGTCTGACAACAGCGGCATTATTTCAGGGGCCGATCTAGACTACTCGGAAAAAACACCTGAACTGGTTGTGACCATTGATAAAGAGCGTGCGGCAACGCTAGGCATTAGCGTACAAGAGGTCTCGAATACGTTAGAGATTATGCTTGGTGGCAGCAGTACAACTACCTATATAGAGCGTGGTGAAGAGTACGATGTTTATCTGCGTGGGGATGAGAATAGCTTTAATAATGCGGGAGATTTAAGTCAAATCTATATGCGTTCCGCCTCTGGAGATCTTATTACCTTAGACACCATTACGCATATTGATGAAGTCGCATCGGCCAACCGCCTTTCGCACAATAACAAACAGAAATCGATCACGTTAAGTGGGACGGTGGCGGCCGGTTATACCTTAGGAGATGCGCTAAATTTTCTTGATGATAAAGCGATAGAGCTACTGCCAAGTGACATTTCAGTCGCTTATAGCGGAGAGTCGAAAGAGTACAAAGAGAATCAAAGCAGTATCCTGTTTGTATTTGGTTTAGCGCTGTTAGTGGCCTACCTAGTGCTTGCCGCTCAGTTTGAAAGCTTCATCAATCCATTAGTCGTGATGTTTACGGTGCCAATGGGAGTATTTGGGGGCTTTTTAGGGCTTTACTTTATGAATCAAGGGCTGAACATCTATAGCCAAATTGGGATGATCATGCTGATTGGTATGGTGACCAAAAATGGCATTTTAATCGTCGAGTTTGCCAATCAACTGCGCGATCGCGGAGTGGAGTTTGAACAAGCTGTAGTTGATGCGGCTGCGCGTCGTTTACGTCCAATATTAATGACAGCGTTTACCACTTTGGCGGGCTCGATTCCGTTGATTATGTCAACAGGAGCAGGTTCGGAGAGTCGAATTGCAGTGGGTACTGTGGTGTTCTTCGGGATGGCATTTGCGACACTGATTACTCTGTTTATTATTCCGGCGATGTATCGCTTACTCTCAGCAGCGACTCACTCTCCAGGTTATGTTGAAGCAGAGCTTGAAAAAGAGCTGGATCTGGATGTGAAGCAGAGAGCCTCTCACGGTTAGTCGTCGTGTAATGAAGCCAATATTAATATTGGCTTCATTACTACCTACATCAACGCATTCGTTTACTTTTGGGTTGATAAATACTCTTCAAGCCCGTTTTGTCTTAACTCGCATGCTGGGCAATCTTTGCAACCATCTCCAATGATGCCGTTATAGCAGGTTAGGGTGTGGTTACGCACAAAATCCAGCTTGCCAAATGAGTCCGCTAGCTGCCAAGTCTGCGCTTTATTCAGCCACATCAGAGGTGTCTCAATTTTCAGCGGCCTGTCCATTCCCAGTACCAATGACTGATTGATTGATTTCACGAACTCATCACGGCAATCGGGATAACCGGAGAAATCGGTTTCGCATACACCGGTGATCACAGATTCTGCGCCCAGTTGGTAGGCATAAATACCCGCCAAGGTAAGGAACAGAATATTACGACCAGGGACAAACGAATTAGGTAACCCATTCTCATCTAACACATGGGATACGGGAATGCTATCACGGGTTAAGGAGCTGATTGCCAACTCATTAAGCAAACTCACATCCATCACTTTATGCGATGCGGCGCCGAGCTCTTTAGCTACTTTTTTGGCAACATCAATTTCTTGGCTATGACGTTGGCCATAATCAAAAGTGATGCAGTGAACGTGCTCATATTGAGTAAGGGCTTGAATCAAACAGGTTGTGGAGTCTTGACCACCACTAAAAACAACAATTGCAGAGCTCATTTTGATATTCCTTTTGGTCTAATGGGAGGATCTTAAGCCACTGGATACAAAAAAGCCACATCAGCTGTTTTATAGATTCTGTTACACGTTATACTGACCATTACTATTATTCTCATATATAGCGACATATAGAGAATAATTTTCTCTTTTAGGGTGGAAATTATGGAATTGGATAGGGTCGATAAGAAGCTGCTACAGCTGCTGCAACAAGATGGCACACTCTCTCTGGCGGACTTAGCCGAAGCGGTTAATTTAACCACAACCCCCTGTTGGAAGCGCCTTAAAAGAATGGAAGAGGTTGGGGTGATCAGCAAGCGTGTTGCTCTGTTGAATCCTGAGAAGTTAGGGCTCTCCTTTACCGCGTTTGTGCAGATTAAAACCAGTGATCACTCCCATGAGTGGTATCAGCAGTTTGTTGAAATTATTTCTGATTACTCGGAAGTGATGGAATTTTATCGTATGGCAGGCGAGTACGATTACATGATGAAAGTGCTGGTGGCTGATATGAAGCAGTTTGATCTCTTCTATAAGCGATTGGTCAATAGTATTGATGGTTTAACCAATGTGACCTCTACGTTTGCGATGGAACCCTTGAAATATACCACTGCTCTACCTATCAGTTAACGGAGAAACAATGCGAATTTTTGCACAGCTTTTTTGGTATTTTAAACGCCAGTGGCGCAAATATTTGGGCGCTATCCTGATCTTAACCGTGGTCTCTCTGCTTGAGGTGATTCCGCCAAAGCTCATTGGTCAAGTGGTGGATCAAGTTGTTGATGGAACCATGCACCAGAGTGAACTGTGGTTACCGCTTCTTGGTATCGGAGGTATTTGGTTATTCTCCTATTTTCTCCGAGTCTTGTGGCGAGTGTGGCTGTTTGGTGCCGCAGCTGAACTTGGAACCGTACTACGTAACCGACTGTTCAAGCACTTTTCAAAGCATCCTCCTCGCTTTTTTGAGCGCTATAAAACGGGTGACTTAATGGCCCGTTCCACCAACGATGTTAACGCGGTCGTGATGACAGCCGGTGAGGGAGTACTTACTGCAGCAGACTCATTAATCAGTGGTGCCATTGTGTTGATTGTGATGACCACACAACTCAGTTGGGAGTTGACGTTACTCGCGTTGTTACCAATGCCGATCATGGCGCTGTTTGTGAATAAACTCGGTTCACAACTGCATGGTCGTTTCTCTTCGTCGCAAGCGGCGTTCTCATCCTTAACAGAAACCACACAAGACTCATTAAATGGCATCAGAATGGTGCGTTCGTTTGGTTTAGAGCAGCATCAGCAAGCTAACTTTGATGCCGCTGCTGATCAAGCGGGTGAACACAATATGGCGGTAGCGGAAGTGGACGCTAAGTTTGATCCTGTGATCTATTCAACCATAGGCATGTCTTTCTTTTTGAGTGTCGCGGGTGGGGGTTACATGGTCTCTCAAGGAGCCTTAACCTTGGGGGATTTAACGGCCTTCACTCTGTATCAAGGGTTGATGATCTGGCCGATGCTTGCCATCGCGTGGCTGTTTAATATTATCGAACGTGGTTCAGCGGCATGGAAGCGTCTGCAAACTATTTTTGATGAGGAGCCTGAAATTGTCTCTGGTAGCAGTGAATTAACCCAGAACTCAACCACTCTCCATGTCGATGTAAAAAACTTCAGCTGGCACAGTCAGCAACATCCGGTACTCCATCAGATTGCGTTTGGTCTACAACCGGGCTCAATCTTAGGGTTAGCGGGACCTGTTGGCAGCGGTAAATCGTCAGTGATTGCTCTTCTGCTACGTTTGCAGGAGCTCAAAGAGGGGGAGATCCACCTAGGAGATGTGGAGATTAAACACGCTGATTTAAGCATGTGGCGTTCTACGTTTGCAGTGGTGAGCCAAGCGCCGTTCCTATTCTCACGCTCGATCGCTGACAATATTGCTTTAGGTTTTCCCAATGCAACACGCGAACAGATAAGACATGCGGCTCAGTTAGCCTGTATTGATGAGGATATTATGACGTTCAAGCAGGGCTATGAAACCTTGGTGGGTGAAAAAGGCATCACATTATCAGGGGGGCAAAAGCAGCGGATCTCGATTGCACGAGCTCTGTTATTGGATGCGCCGATTCTAATTTTGGATGATGCGCTTTCTGCGGTGGATGGTCGTACCGAACACCAAATTTTGTCTAATCTTCATCGTAGTGAGCGGAAACAGAGTGTGATTGTGATTGCGCACCGTTTAACGGCGCTGGAACAAGCGGATCAGATCATCGTATTAAACCAGGGGCATGTAACCGAACAAGGGACGCATCAGCAGCTAATCAATCAGAACAGTTGGTACAGTGAAATGCATCAATATCAGATGTTAGTATCGGAGTTGGAGGCGTAATGAACAGAAAACAAATTTTATCTCGCCTGCTGCGTTACGTATTCAGTCAGCCTAAAGCGTTAGCTATGGCGGCGCTATTGTTGTTATTGGCCGTGTTAGCCGAAGTGTCAGGCCCGTGGCTCATTAAGGTGTTTTTAGATGATCATGTAGCCAAAGATTACTACCCACAAACCACGTTAATCGGGTTGGCTTTGCTGTATGTCTTTTTACAAGTGGCGTCGGCATGGTTGCACTACAAACAGTCGCTACGCTTTAATCGTCTAGCCATTGGTGTGGTTCAAAAAGTGAGGAAACAGGTCTATAGCTCTATCATCAATCAACCGCTGTCGGCTTTTGATTACACGCCAATTGGCAAACTGGTTTCTCGCATCACCAATGACACTGAGACCTTAAAAGATCTCTATGTACAGGTGTTGGCTACTGCTATGCGCAATGTGGCGCTGATATCAGTCATGCTGGTGGTGATGACTCTGTTGAGTTGGAGATTGACCTTAGTCGTTTTGGTATTGATCCCAGTGATCTGTATCGTGATGGTTTTTTATCAGCGAGTCAGCGCCAGTGCCTATGGCCGTGTTCGGGATCTGCTTGCCGATTTAAACGCCACCATGAGCGAATCCGTACAGGGCATGAGCTTGATTCAGTTAATGCGTCAAGAGAAGCGTTTTTCAAAAGAGTATGGAGATCTTAATCAGCAACATCTTGATGCGGAAATTGGCATTACTAAGCTGAACGGCATCTTATTAAGGCCCTTAATCGATCTGCTATCTGGCATCGCACTGTTGTCACTGGTTGCCGTGTTTGGTTTCAATGGGGTTGAGCTAGTCGGGGTTGGGGTGCTCTATGCCTTTATTAGCTATTTAGGCCGTGTGACTGAGCCGTTGATTGAGATGACACAGCAGCTCTCACTACTGCAGCAAGCCATTGTGGCCGGTGAGCGTCTGTTTGCTTTGATGGATGCCCCACAACAGCCTTATGGAGACGATCAACGTAGTTTATCTTCGGGGGCGATTGCAGTGAACCGCCTCAGTTTTAGTTATGACGGTAAACAGCAGGTGCTTGATGACATTAGCTTTGAACTGCCTCACCGGGGGTTTTTGGCCTTGGTGGGTCATACTGGCAGTGGCAAAAGCACCTTGGCTGCGTTGTTGATGGGATTCTACCCAGCCGAGAACGGCTCTTTAAAACTTGATGATCGGGAGCTAAACACTCTCTCACATCAGGCTTTAAAAGAGGGGATATCCATGGTTCAGCAAGACCCGCATGTGTTAAGTGAGTCGGTGCGTGACAATGTGGCGTTAGGCAGAGCGGTGAGTGATGAATTGATTCAAGACGCTTTAGAGCGAGTCGGGCTTGCAGCATACGTTGACCAATTATCTGAGGGACTAAATACTCAGCTAGGGCAGGGTGAAGTAAATCTCTCTGCCGGTCAAAAGCAGCTTTTGGCCCTGGCAAGAGTCTTGGTTGCTAAGCCGAAAATACTCATCTTGGATGAAGCGACGGCGAATATTGATTCAGGTACCGAGCAATTAATTCAAAAAACCTTATCTACGCTGCGCGAAGAGTTGAGTTTAGTGGTGATTGCCCATCGACTCTCTACCATTGCGGATGCCGATGAAATTTTGGTTCTGCATCAAGGTAAGCTGGAAGAGCGAGGCTCACATAAAGCCTTGATAGCGCAGCAAGGGCGCTATTGGCAGATGCACAAACTTCAACAAGTTGGTGAACACTTACATCAGTTGGAAGAGTCACCAGAGCCTGTCTAATCATGCGTTATCGAATAGATTAGCTTTTTGTTTGACGCATTAATCCCTCTTGAATCGCCGAGGCCACCAGTTGGCCTTGCTGATTAAATATCTCACCACGCACTAGCCCTCTTGAGCCGCTGGCATTAGGGCTTTCGATAGCAAACAGTAACCACTCATCCATCTTGAATGGGCGGTGGAACCACATCGAATGATCGATAGTGGCCACTTTGAATCCTGGGGTTAACAGACTGACCGAGTGAGGGTGCAGTGCGGTGACCAAAAATCCCCAATCCGAGGCGTAAGCCAACATATATTGATGGATCAGCTGATCGGTTGGCAGTTCACCATTAGCTTTGATCCACAGGTACTGTTTACCTTCGGCTTTATGTGGTTTAAGTGGGTTAATCACGGTGACTGGGCGCACTTCAATTGGTTTTTCGGTACAGAATATCTTTTGAACTTGAGGGGGAAGCTGCGATTTAATGGCATTGGCTAACTCAGTTTCAGAGCGATAGTTCTCAGGACCAGCAATATCGGGCATTTCAGACTGATGCTCAAATCCCGGCTCCTCACCATGGTACGAGGCCGTAAGGTAGAAAATAGGGCGACCATTTTGCACCGCTTTCACACGTCTCGTACTAAAGCTGCGACCATCTCTAAGCGTTTCGACATCATAAATGATGGGCTTTTGCGGATCGCCAGGGTAGAGAAAGTAGCTGTGAAAAGAGTGAACCATTCTGTCACTCTCAACTGTGTATCGTGCCGCAGAAAGGGCCTGACCAACCACTTGACCACCATACACTTGTGGCAAGCCTAAATGTTCGCTTTGACCTCGAAATAACCCCTGCTCTAAGGTTTCCAGTTGCAATAAATCAAGTAGTTCATTTAAAGTGTTGTTCATGATTATTTAGCCTAACTATTGAGAACGCTGCGTCAATTCATTGTCAAATCTTCTCTTAAAACAAGACACAAATGCAAGCAATGCCTATACTTGGCTCGAATTTATTTTTGCGAGAACTACAATGAAAAAAATACTATTAATGATTATGTCACTGGTGATGAGTGCGGTAATGGTCGGTTGTACAACAACAAGCAGTGAGATGAGCATGAAAACGGTAGAGGGCACTATAAGCTACCGTGAGCGTATCGCAATGCCAGCTAATGCCGTTGTGACTGTCGTGCTGGAAGATATTTCCCGTGCTGATGCATTATCAATTGTACTCGCAACGCAGAGCTTTAAGACCGAAGGCAAACAAGTGCCATTTAATTACTCTTTGCAGTATAACCCAGCCGACATCATTGCTAATCACCGTTACAGTGTTCGAGCAAAAATTGAGATAGATGGGAAGTTACGTTTTACGGCGGATACATCTTATGGGGTGATCACCGATGCTGACTCAACGCATCAGCAAGATCTTCGTCTAGTGGGTGTAAGTCACTAATCATTAGGTCTAGCTAAATTAGAGCGCTGGTTTCCGGCGCTCCATCTATACCGTTTTAAGTTCACCTTTCCCTCGTTTGATACTTCAACACCATCTTCAATTAGCTGATTTCGCTGCCGAATCAAATCCTTGCCAGTTAACGAAACAAAACCACGGGAATTGATCACTCTAAACCAGGGCAATTTTGTATCTGAAGGCAATCGAGAGAGAACTTTACCCACTTGACGAGCGTAGTTGCTATATCCCGCTAGCTTAGCGATATCACCATATGTGGCGACATTGCCTTTAGGAATTTGGTGAATAGCTGCAAATATTTGAAGTTCAAATTCAGTCATTGTCTGTAAGTTTGCTATACTGAAATATAAGTGAAATGTATATTAAATAGTAAACTAATTAGGAAGATAGTAAATATTCAACAGAAAAAAATGAATACGCAAAGCATATTTGCAGGGAGTGTATTATGTCATTTTCTATAGTTCAGGTATTAATTACCCTTGTCTTAGCAGTCGTTGGAGTTAGCGCGCTAGGCATCAGTGGGGGAGAGATCCCACCGCTCGCATTCGCCATTCCGGCACTCTGGCTGTTGCCAAAAGGACGAGCAGCCGCTTGGTTACTTCTGTTCGCATTAGGCCTCTATGCGCTGGTTCTCCCTTATCAACCTCTTGCTCTATCTATTAGTGTATGGACACTGCTGCCTCTCTTTATGGTGGTTTACTCCTACAAAAGCAGTAAAGAGGTGGTTGGCATGTTAACCGCCGTGATTCTGGCGATGGAAGCTGGGATTATTGCGCTGCAGTACGAAGGCAACCTAGGCGGAAAACCCGTCTATACGCTTATTCAAATCGCCGCGGTCATTATGGTATGGTTTGCCGCAAGAAGCTGGCGAAAAATTGATGGCAATCTATGGTTACCGTTGCTGGTGGTTATCCCATTATGCATGGCAGGAATGACGCATGCTGCCTTAGCAATGCTATGTGTGACGGGTATTATTGTTAGCATGCAATCCATTTCCACTTCTAAAAATGTGAAATGGTCATCATCGCTCTCATGGCTGCTGCCGGTGATCGCGTTCGCTACCTTTGTGGTCTTACCGCAGTATGAGGTCCCCAATCCGGTGTTGATCTCTTGGTTTATGATTTTGATTTCAGGATGGGCGACCGATTTTATGATGTATGTCGGAGAGGGCGAGGACCAGTAATCATAAAAAGAGGCTAACGGTATAATAAACAAGCAATCAGTTCATTTTTGCTTGTTTAGCCTTGCATTCATATCGAGCATCACGGATAATCTTTTCATCTGCTTAGGCAGTGCAACAAATCTATGGAGGCTCTGGTCCTCTCGCAACACTAACTTGTGAACTCGGTCAGATCCGGAAGGAAGCAGCCGCAGCAGGCGTCGTGTGTGCCGGGATGTGGCTGGGGCTTCCACCCAACATGGGTAGCTGAAACTATATCGTGTCCAAAAAAAAATCATAACATATCCTTTTAAAATCCATAAAGTGTCCTACACTTGATTTAGTTGTTTTTTTACAACATTCAGGGACGCGTATATATATTCGTAATCTTCGTAAACCTTCCCCTAACAAAAATATTTATAAGTTCGCTAGTACTAAGAACAAAGGTACGATTATGTGCGATGGTTGCTATAGCTTTATTGAAATAAAACCCTACTCAAAGACATTAAGCAAAGAATTTAAACTGAAGTTTCAAGCACGCAGCACGCAGCAAAAAAGCTTGGTTTTGATCTGGTATTAGTTACAGACAGGCAAATAAGAACGGACTATTTCCTTAAGAATAGTGAACTGGTACATCGTTACAGCGGGTGTATTGAAGGGAATCCGTTAACTGACACTGTACTTGAAGAGCTGCTGATTTCAAAAACTATCAAAATTTATGAGCTAGCCCAAAGACTAAGTTCTTCTATAGGAGAGGTTGTTGCTTCAGTTCTTCGATTGATTTCTGTTGGAAAAGCGAGAACAGACTTTGACTTAGAGATGATAAATGAAAATAGCATTATTTCGGTTAACTAAATGAGTCGGCATTTTAAGGATGAGTTCGACCCTATATATTCTGAAGATGCAGAACAGAACTTTTTGTCACGGCCTGAGACGAAACACCCCCAACTCCAGTATAATGCGTTAAATAACACAAAGACTTATGAACGAGATTTGGATTCATTCCCACCTGAAGAAAAAGAAAAAGCGCTATAACGGTATAGATTGCTTTGTTTGGTTCATAAAGATCTCAAGGGTGGTTGGACTCCCAAAAATCTCAACTCATTGATTGACGAACATATCTATAAAACATCTCTCAGCAAGCCACGCTATAAGACGTTATTACGATGGCATAAAGCTTTCAGTGAAAGCCATGGTTAAAACCTTTTGTGGAGAGAAAGTTTCGTGAAATAATTCAAGGTATGGTCGGCTGGGTTCCTGATAAAACATTTTCTAATATGCTTGAAAAAGAAGATTATAAACCAGAAAAAGATGCAGTTATGCGCTTTAGTGTATTTGTTGAGGAATTGCACCGTTGGATTGTTGATGTCTACAATGCTAAAGCAGATACGAGGAATACTCTTGCTCAGGGACGCTCAGCGGCATTGGATTGAGAGTCGGTAATCGCTTCTTACCACGTCGACGCATATTCAGGTTTAACAACCGCTTTTTGAAGTGCATCAATGACCTCATCATCACGGTGGAGATCTGGCTTATATCGATAAACTGAATCACTAATGCCAACAACTCGGCAAGCTCTGCGCAGACTGATCCCATGTTCTTGTTTCACATAGTCAACCAGCTCACGGCGAACCGATGGCTTTACAGCTTTTTTTCGATAACGTCTTTGAGAATGGAGTGATCCAAGCTCAAATCTGCATACATTTGCTTTAAGCGGCGGTTCTCCTCTTCAAGCTCTTTCAATCGTTTGATATCCGAGCTATCCATACCGCCGTATTTGGCTTTCCAGTTACAATACGTAGCATCTGAAATACCGTATTCACGACAGGCATCCGATACTTTTCGGCCAGCCCCAACTTAAACGATACACCTAACATTGAGCATTATGAAAAATCAAGAATATCATCAAACCTTCACGGCATTTATTACCCTTACCTTGCTTTACTTATACTGTTATATCGATATACCTCCTCGTTTTGTTTCTGTTAAAAAACACAATGAACTACTCATAAAATTCATAAAAAAGCGAATGGCGCTACCTGATAACGCGAGTATCAAAAAAGATTTAAAAACACTCATCATGATGGCTCGTAAAGGCAAGAATGTTGAATTGAAGTTATGGGAGCTGCATACATTTCACCCACTATCCAAGGAGCATTTTTCTGATACTGAGCATTTCTATGTGTTACTCACTTATCTTTTTGAGAAGCACGGGTTTGCATCGGCGCTTGATGTTCCTGAAAGGGAGCGGGAAAAGGGGATTATTTACACCAGTGCAGAGCGGGTTAATCACTGCTTTAATGACGACAACGAACTCACTACACCTTTGCCGGTTTACATCATTGTGGATGAACCACAGCATTTGGTTGAATTAATCAACAATCAGGGGGACCGTTTATAGCAGAGCATGTGTCCACATCGAAAAGCACCCACCTCTCGACATTGCAGTTGTCGATTGGCTCTTTGTAATAATTTGATTACAACTGATTTATTCTGCCTGCTTATCGTTTTGGAGCGCTAAGGACACAATTGGGTGTTATTGAGCAGTGGTTTCTTAGCGGCCTTACTGGCCTTCTCATTGTCTATAGCAGTGAAGGCGATACGCAAAGCTTTATGGCGTTAAGAGCCACCAGAGTTTAGGTTTGCAGCCAGGTCTGTCGCACGTCACTTCTTCAATGGACGATACCCACATGGTGTGATGCTTATTGGTATTAATGCCGCACCCCGTGTTACTTCCTTTTTTACCCTTGTGTACAATCTTTGTTGTATTATTTCGAACCGCCATACAAGCCTCACATCATGACTTTATTTAGTATTGTGTCGGTTTTTATTATTATTCAACAATCACTCAGTCTTTTTTTACTGTTATTTTTATTTATAACAAAATCAATTGGATGAATGTGGCTATTACTGTCTATGCGTCTTGCGCACAGACTCTTACTGCTTATTTGTCATTCATCTAAACTGCTCTATTATTGAGATGTACTAAGGTGATAGGAGGGAATATGAAGACGCCGAATGAGCTTGATGCAATGAAATACGACAGGGAAAGAATTACACTAGGTCCCTTAGGGCTCAGTATGATATTCAAAAGCTCTCTGGTGCATGTATCGGTAACTACCCCTCTTGGTAAAAAGCTAAAGTGTAATACGTTTTTTATTGGCTCAGATTCATTGAGTTACCTTTTATTAAAGCTGCCCACAATCAGTAAAGAGATGGTTGAGGAGTTCTTTCAGGAGGGTTTCACACTGACGGTAAAAGCCATCTCTGACCAAGGTGAGGGGTCGATTATCATCTTTAGATCTCAAATCACAGAAATTTTGCAGCGACCAGCGGCTCTTATGGTCTTAGCGATGCCTAAAACCATGAGGCTGCACCAGCTTCGAAATGAGCCCCGTTTTGAAGTTGCGATGAACGCTTTAGTGTCAAAAGATGACGCCCACGTGAACGTAGAGTTGCGCGACCTCTCTAACAGCGGGTGCAATTTTGCTATCGATAGCTCCGATTCGACCTTTGAGAAGCAAGATATAGTTCAAATCAAAGTGATGAGAAAAAACTCCGATGAGGTAGTCAGTGTGCTCGGAGGTGATATATGCAATTCATTCACCAAGGGGGGAGTAACCTCCTATGGTGTACGTTTTAACGAGGCGAGCTCAGAAGAGATAAACACCCTGCTTGCCAGACTAATATTTGATGGTTCTAAAATGTGCTTTCCAAGTTAGAATAGTTGACGATTATAGATCGCTGACAAGATAAAAAGTAGCACCGCGAAACTTGGACTCATACATCGCTTTATCTGTCAGTGAGATTAGCTCCTGCATCTGCTCGGTATCATTTGGGTATATACCTACGCCAATGCTGGCATTCACATTCAAAAACAAGTCGTTTCCAGGGATGAATATTGGCCTTGAGATGATTTTGCTGATTTTGATGGCAATGGATTTTAACACGGATTGATAGTGTCCCTGGTTGGACACTTTGAATAAAATAATAAACTCATCGCCGCCCACACGAAATAATAAGTCGGTAGTTCTTAATTTACTCTCTAACCGCTCGGTTATCTTTTTCAAAATATAATCACCCGCGTCATGGCCGTAGGTGTCATTGATGGGTTTAAACTTATTTAAGTCGAAGAATATCATACCAACTGATTGGGATGGCCATATGGAGCGATACAGGCCGTTAACGACTTCTTCTAGATACCGTTGGTTGTGAGCTCCCGTTAAATTATCCGTATTGGCGTCACTCTCTAACTCTTCCATCTTATCGTGCACCAATGAATAATCTTGAATGATGGCGATACCACATGCTTCGTTATTAATGGTCATTGTGGCAATGGATATCCGTGCATGAAATCGGTCTCCAGCGGAATCTACGCATGGCATCACATTTCGAGACATCATCACTTTTGGGTGGGATTTTTTATCAATATAGGATTTAACTTTATCTCCGTGGTGCATTTTAACATCGGGACACACTAAATCACTGACAGAGAGGGTCTCAAATTGTGATTGCGTGTAACCAAACAACTCTAGGCACGGGGTATTGGCAAAAATAATATTGGAGTTTTTATCTGTGACGAGCACCGCGTCACCAAGGAACTGAAGAAAAGTTTCGATGTCGCTTAACACTCTCATTTTTATCCCCTCACTCATCACG
>NZ_JAKJSQ010000064.1:0-19956 GCF_050337105.1 Aliivibrio kagoshimensis | reverse complement strand
ATTATTATCCAGCATGTTGTATATGGTTAACTTAATGAATTTTAACTACTAATAAAAATATTAGTAGTTAAAATCGATATTTATCGCTCCCAATAAGCCTCTTCTAAACTGTCTTCTCTCTCTGGTAATCCACGTGACAATCTCGGAGAGTGCTGTGTTAACACTTCATAGCTCACTCTATTCGAATACTTACACACTTGTGAAAAAGAGGAGTAGGTTAAAAATGGGTATTTATGTTTGCTTGAGTTCGGTACATTATCTCGATGATAACGATTGGCTGACATATCATGCAGAAGTGCTGAAAGTGCGCCATCTCCAGCACCATTAGTGTTTTTGATCTTTTCTGGTCCTCCCATATACGGTGCAATATGAGAATAAACACGAACAGGCTGTTCGCACAACGCTTTAATTGCCGGGCGGCTAAACTCAAATTGGTTAAATTCAGCGATAGTGCCGGGTAGCAGAGGTAACGACGTTTCGCGTTTCGCTGAATCTTCAGTGAACCCAGCCATATAAAGCCCTAATGGTCCAGCAGTACACAGTACTAAATCAACCCAGTCTAGTGCCCTATCCGAAGCCAAAAGCGGGTCACTTTCTCCTGTGAGCGCCTCTGCTTCCTCTTCATTCATTGCTACCACAGAGACATGCTCTTTTAGGAATCTTTGCCAATACGCAACATCATCTTGAATCACAAACTTGGTGCCTAACGTGAGTACTACTGGAACGTCATATTTCTTTGCGTACTCAATCGCTTTCATTGTCGCAGCTGGCATAGGGTCGCCCTCTTTACAACGTAATAAATACGCGGTAAGCACCAATGCTGAAGCCGTTTCAAAAATACTTTCCGGGATACTATCCGCCTCTAGCAAGTTCATTTGACCTTCACTAATAGCAAAAGACCGCTCCCCCCCTTCACTGATCAGGGCAAAACAACGACCTATCGCGCCTTCAACAGGTTGGAGGTAATTCAAATCCATTCGGCTTGAGGTATTGCAGAGATAACGGTATGAATAGCTGCCAATTTGAATGTCTTTACTCATCACACCAAGCAAGGTTGACTTGTCATCAGCAAGCGCTGAGTAATTATGAAGAGTATTACCAATAGTGCCACCCGCAAACTCATTGGTGATCAGATCATTGTCTTTCAGCTCGCGATACAAGGCTTCCGCTTTATCATTATCGATAACCAACGAGTGACCTTTGCTGAGTTGGTATTTTTCTAAAAATTGGTCGCTGACCGTCGCTTCGATATCCACTAACGTCTGATCAATTCCTACCACATGAGTACGACTCATGGTTTTAGTCTCTTGCGCCTGACTCACTAAAGGATCGCGTGCGTGAACAGGGAAATAGTGTTTCGATTTACGTTGACCGGGGAATTTCATAGAGACTTCATCGTTAACTGAATAGAATTGAGAATTTTAGCCATCAGGTAATAGGATGTCGAGCAGATTAGCAGCATTTAATGGACAAATATTAACTTAAWAAATAGAAATACCGAGGCAAACGATTACGTTTGTGGAATATGGTATAAGATACCAAAACAATCAAGAGCCTCAGGGCTCTTGATTTTTAGTGAACCTATTAAGAAGAAGATCAATCTTGGTCAATCATCCATCTTTTAAATTCTTTTCGTTCAGTGTTATCAGCTTCAATGTACCACATTTTCAATTGGCTCAAAGGCTCAGCATTTAATTCAATCTCACCGTTTGCTTTTATTTGAACTGCTTGTTCTTTTAAATTGGAAAAACTCCCGGATGTGAAAGTATTTCCATTGATTTTATTGTGTTCTGCAACGATTGCAGGCACATCACCATAAGGCATAAAGCCACTTTCCGAAGGGGGGAGTATTTCAGTAGTGTATGGGATGTTTTTATTACCAGATTTTAAGGTCCAATTAACACCACTAGCTTTAAAAACTCTTGTGACATCTCTATAGCGATTTACTCTAGGCTCAGAGAGGTAGATACTTTTTTCTTCTGTTACTTCAAACTCAATTATATATGGCTTGGATGAGTATGAGCGTGATTGAGAACCATCATCTAAAATTGATGCAAATTTAACTGAAATTTGATGCTTTCCTGGTTCTAGCTCAATTCGTTCTTCAGCCTGGGCATTATCAACAGTATATACTGTTAAATTAGGTGAATACGTCAATTCCGCAGCCATTGCTATTGAACTGAAACATGGTAACAATACCAAAAATAATGATAGGTACTTCATTTTACATCCTTAAATAAAATAAAAAAAGGCCACCAGAAAGGTGACCTTAATTATTATACACTTAGATAACTACTGCTATCTTAGAATTTAATTTCTAAACCAGCTACGTAACCGAAGTCGTACTCGTTACCAGACACGTCTGAATCAGCACCACCAACTTCACCATACACACGAACATTACCGTTCATTTTGTAAGTTACGTTAGCGTAGTAGTTTGTGATGTCTTCGCCATCTTTATCTAAAAGGTTAAGACCTACAACATACTTTACTTTTCCTGCAGTGTATGCACCAAACATAGAGATAAGATCATTCTCTACTTCAGATTCACTTTCTTCTGAATGAGCAAAACCTAGACCAGCACCAAATGCATCTTTGCTGTATTCAGCTTCAATGCTGTAAAGTGTTTTATCAAATTTTACAGTAGGAGATGAAACTTGGTCATCTTGTTGCTCATTTAGATAGAATGCGCGAAGTTCAACATCACCCAATGTAACACCAGCTGCCGCATCAAATGCACTTTCATCTTCAGAACCTTCTTCAAGATCAACAGACAGACCTAACCAGAAGTTATCAGCAGAATATTTGTATTTAATTACGTCTTCACCATGTGCTTCGTAATCTAATGAATCAAAACCAAGCTCGTAATCTGAACCAATTACAGCGTCATCCGCGTGCAGGTACTGCTTACCAAAAGTAATTGTACCGAAATCACCTTTAAAGCCACCCCAAAGTTCAGTTGTTTCAGCATTACCTGATTCGAATTCGAAATCATAGTAACCTACAGCGTCAACGCCTTCAGCAACTTCTACAGTTGCTTTGAAGTTTAGCTCACCGTCATCTTGACGAAGATCTAGGTCAGAACCGTCTGTAAGCGTTTTTCTGAACTGTACTTCCATCGCACCGCCAACATCTACAGAAACACCATCTTTCTCGTATACTGTTGCCGCGTTTACTGAACCAGCTGCAGTTAGTACTGCTAGAGCTAATAGAGTCTTTTTCATAATAATCCACTGCCTTTTCTTTAGAATGGAATTCCGTTTCGGATTCCTTTATATAATGTCGCTACCGTTATTTCTTCTAAGAGAAATTATCCAGTAACTCTAATTCCGTGGTTAATCCTGCATAAGATTTGCGAAACTGTCAAATTACTAAAAAAATATAGCTAAAAAAATATAAACTCTTTATTATTAATAACTTACAATCAATTACCACCTGGGGTCATACTTAATAACAATTCAAACATCCTCTAAATCAATTTTTTTTGCAATCCTTTGGCAGGCAAATACCCTTGATAAATAAAAAAACAAAGAATAAAGAATCGCTTTAATTAAATTAAACAGAATTAAACACCAATAAGACTAAAGGATGAGCAGTGTATGAAAGGCTCAATTTTAGTTCAGTCTATTTTCGTGAAGCAGCTCTCCTTTATTGTAAAAAGGAGACCAAAATTAGCATCAGATCACATTTATTCAGTAAGTTAACGCACCTTTTAGAACCAATAACACTGCTAATTGCCCAGTCAAATATAGAGTACCTTATCCTGTATAAGTCACATTACCTCAAATAAATGTAAATTTAGATTTTTCAACAGTTCGATTTTCAATCTTATGATAAAATCCGCCTCCCCTCTTTGAGCGACGATTGAGATAATGTTAAGTAAGCAGGTTAAACAAAATATTAAGCAGAGCTACGACAACCTGCATCATCAACTCGATGGTTTTATCTCCCGCCGAGCACAAAATTATCTGGTGGCTGAAATAGCAAAAACCTTAGCCAGCGAATACAGTGAAACCCACCCCATCATTGTGGCGGAAGCAGGCACTGGTATTGGAAAATCGTTAGCTTATCTATTAAGTGTGATCCCTTTTGCGCTATTTAATAATCGAAAAATTGTCATCTCAACCGCTACCGTAGCGCTACAAGAGCAACTGGTTCACAAAGATCTGCCTTTATATAGACGCATCTCTCCCACCCCTTTTACTTTTATTCTTGCGAAAGGCAGACAACGCTACTGCTGCGGACACAAATTAGCGGCGATGGCAGAAGGTGGAAGTGACAATCAAATAGCGCTGTTTGAAGTCAAACCCAAGCAGAAAGATCTCGCACTAATAAAGCGACTCTATAAAGCGTACAGTGAGAAGAAGTGGGATGGTGACAGTGACAGTTGGCCAACCGCTATTCCTACTCATGTTTGGCAAGCGATCATTGCTGACAAACACAGTTGCAACAATAGCTTGCCCATGCACCGCCAATGTCCGTTTCAAAAATCTCGTGAACACCTTGATAAAGCCGACGTGATTATTGCCAATCATAGCTTATTAATGGCTGATATCGATTTAGGCGGTGGTGTGGTTTTGCCCGAGCCTGAACAGACCATCTATATTATTGATGAGGCGCACAACCTGCCTAAAGTAGCTCGTGACCACTCCTCAGCAGCTTCCAGTTTAAAAGGGGCCGTCTCTTGGTTAGAGAAACTTAATCAATCTGCAGGAAAACTGAGTTCTCTTGCAGACCAAAACCGTGTTGGTCGTTTTTATGGCGCACTGCAAGAGAACATCCAACTGCTTATCCCTTCTCTGAATCAACTCTCTAAACAGTTTGACCCTGAGCATTTTAACAAAGAGGGTATTTTTAGATTTGAACATGGTGAACTGCCGCCATGGTTGGTTGAGCAATCTAAGGAGATGAAGGAGTACAGTAATAAAGCGGAACAGGCTCTGGCCAAAATCAGCGATCTGATTTCTGAACGCTTAAAAGAGAATGAAATTCCGAGTAAACAAGCAGAACCCGCACTGGCTGAGATCGGTTATTATCTGCAACGGTTAGAAAGACTCGCTAAAGTGTGGTCCCTGATGGCCAAACCTAACAGCGATAAAGGTGCTCCCCTTGCTCGTTGGATTGAGATAAGTAAAGAGAGAGAGGGTGACTATATTGTTGAGGTCTCTCCCCTTGAAGTTGGCTGGAAACTTGATACACAGTTATGGAGTCGTTGTGCTGGCGCAGTGCTTGTGTCAGCGACCATGCGCGCCCTTAATCGTTTCACTTTTTTCTGCCAACAAGCGGGGATCAGTGAAAAAGAGGCCGACGGCGTTCGATTTTTGGCACTCGCTTCTCCCTTTGATTACGCCAATAACGCCTCTATCGTTATTCCTAATTTGCCATTAGAGCCGCAAAGCGATGGATTTACCGATCTTCTTATTGAGGAATTACCACTCTATTTAACGGATCAAAAGTCAAGCTTGGTGCTTTTCTCCTCTTACTGGCAGATGAACAGAGTCGCAGAGGGATTGAGCGATGTCGCCAAAAAACAGCAGTGGCAACTTCAAGTTCAAGGAAACAGTTCCCGTCAAGAGATCTTAAAAAATCACAGTGAGTATTGCAGTAACAATGTAACCAGCATTATTTTTGGTACGGGCAGCTTTTCTGAAGGGTTAGATCTGCCAGGAGAGCTATTAACCAACCTGATTATTACTAAGATCCCATTTGGAGTACCTACTTCTCCTGTAGAAGAGGCGCACGCTGAATATATTGTGAGTCGCGGTGGAAACCCTTTCATGCAAATCTCCGTGCCTGAAGCGAGCAAAAAATTGATCCAATCGGTAGGACGACTACTGCGTAAAGAGCAAGATTCTGGTAGAGTCGTACTCTTGGATCGACGAATTATTACAAGACGTTATGGTCAATCACTATTGGATGCTCTGCCCCCATTTAAACGTCTGATTGAGTAATTGAGTTTACCGTTATCTAACACTCCCACTCTATTATTGAAGAAACGCACAAGGATTTATGGAATTACTGGTCGAACCGAGCGTTATGATTATTCTCGCTCTGGTAGCTTTTTCTGCAGGCTTCATAGATGCTGTTGCTGGCGGTGGCGGTATGTTGACTGTCCCTGCTCTACTCTCATTAGGCTTACCTCCTCATATCGCTTTAGGCACCAATAAACTGGCGGCCTGTTTTGCCTCTTCAACAGCGGCATGGACCTATTATAGAAAACAACTGTTTACTCCCAGTTTCTGGAAAAATGCGTTTATTGCAACTTTCATTGGGGCCGTTCTTGGCACCTTAGTCGTCGATTTAATTAGCACTCAATGGTTAGAAAAAGTTCTGCCACTGATCATTTTAACCACTGCGGCTTATACTATTTGGCACCCACAAGTAAAAGGGGATGGCCACCAGCTTCCTGAAAAGAACGACAAATGCATCAAGCAACAACGACTCCAAGGGTTTTGTCTGGGTTTTTATGATGGGGTTGCAGGGCCTGGTACCGGCGCTTTTTTCACCGTCAGTAGCATGGCGCTATACCGCATTAACATCCTACTGGCTTCCGGTTTTGCTAAGGCGATGAACTTTACCAGTAACTTTACCTCATTCATTACCTTCGCCTATTTGGGTCATATTAACTGGGCGCTGGGATTGACCATGGGGATCTGTTTAATGGCTGGTGCCTATTTAGGTGCCCATTCTGCCATTCGTTTTGGTGCAAAATTCATTCGTCCAGTATTTATTACCGTTGTCTGCATTTTAGCGGTGAAGCTGGCTTACAGTGCGTGGTTTGAATAATGGTTGAATTATCGAGTCTACAGCCTCTACTTGAGCAGCTGTCCATCACAGCGGCTCAAATAGATCGTACCCGTGGTGAGCAACACACTTATCTTTTTGATGAACGACTATTCTCTTGCCGTAGTCGATTACTGGTTCCGTGCGTCAATGAATCAAAGTCCTTGTTGAAGTCGATGATCAATGAGCAGAGTGCTGGATTATTAACCACTGCCCGTGCAGAGCATCTGTGTGAAAAGTTAATTGCTCAAATTCAGGCGATGCAGCGCGAGATCAAAACCCAATCGATCCGGTCATCCGAGCCTAAACACTACAGTCACTTTCGAAAACCCATTGGCGAGATGCATCAAGATCTCGCCCAGCATAAAGAGTGGGAAAGACGATTAATCCTGATGGTGAAAGATAAAGAACAGCAGTTGCAACGATGTTACTCCCTGAAAGATCAACCCACCATTCAGAAAGAGTTACTGTCTACAGAGCAGCGATTAGAGAAGTGCCAACAGGCGATGATAAAACTTGAACAGCGAATTGCCTATCGTGAGCAAAACAATGAAAAGAGGTGACTCCGTGAAAAACAATGAAGAGAGTGATACATCCATATCCGAAGCCCTATCTAATGCACCGGATGAAATAAAGCTGGCTATTGACCTAATTGAACTGCTCGAAAATAGTAATATTTCACCGAAAACCGTTGTAAAAGCACTTGAGATTGTAAGCAACGATTATAAAAACAAACTGTAATGTTCACACTAGTGGCTGAAGATCTGAATCGCATCACAATGCTGTTGACGACATGCAGAAATATCAATCTCCCCCATATAGTCACCTAACTTCAACCATCTATCCGTAAATAGCCGCTGGTTCACATACCACTCTACTCCTTGCTGTTTGTTGGCTTTAATCTTAATACGGTCAACTTGTTCGCTGAAAAAATGTTGGCCATTATTCGGAGTAAGGATTTTCACGTTTTCCGTGGTATTATCGGATTGCGATTTTCTTCTGTGCATTAACCAGTGAGAAAGCTCTATAGGCATTTGGTGGTCTATCACTAACTGTCCATTTGTTTGTAACGTTGGAGGAGCATAGCCTAATAGTGTTAATGCCCCTGTTTTCACTGTCTGACAATCATGTTCAGGGGTGAGTTCTATTGAAACACCTCCAGGCCAGCAAATAGTTTGTTCAATCACGCTACTAGGTTGTTCCAGCTCAGATCGATCATTCGGCAATAAATCAAACAGATCAAACATCACTGGTGCCGCCAACGTCGCGCCAAGCATCCCAACAATAGGGGTACCATCAGGCCTTCCAACCCATACCCCAACCGTATAGTCGGGGCTGACTCCTACCGACCATGAGTCTCGAAAGCCATAGCTGGTCCCTGTTTTCCAACCAATTTTCCGACGATAGTTTGCCACCGCTCTATCTGGTGGAGAATGACTATTTAAAAGGTCAAAAATAATCCAGCTCGCCTCTGGAGACAATAACGATTTACCTAACGCTATGGGTGATCCTTCATGTTCAAGTAGATTAAACACTACCCCGTCACTGGCTAGTGAGCTATAAAGTTGCACCAGCTGTTTTAAATTACTGCCAGTGCCTCCTAGCCCCATCGCCAAGTTGGCCGATTCGTGTTTCAAATGAATGTTAGCGCTTTTCAGTTGACGGTCAAAAAAGTCCGGTGTCAGACTATTTAAGACCTGAATTGCCGGTACATTCAACGACTGCTGCAACGCACTTTTTACCGTAACCGCACCTGAGTAACGGCCATTCAAATTTGCTGGTTTATATCCATTAAATGAAGTGGGAATATCAGAAAGCAGTGACTGACTGTGAATCAAACGTTGGTCCATCGCCAACCCATAAATAAATGGCTTCAATGTCGATCCCGGAGAACGTGTTGCCAACGCCATATCCACATGGGAAAATCTCTTCTTATCACTAAAATCGATCGATCCTTGATAGGCAATTATCTGATGGGTAGTATTGTCGACAATGATCGCTGCGGCAGAGGCTTTCTCAGGTAAGCGTCCTTTCAAACTGATAAACAGCTGTTTCAATGTTAACTGTAATTCATAGTTGATATACGTTCTCGTTACACTCTTCTGTGACTGTGTATTGCGAATATTTCTGGCGTACAATGAGGCAATATTATTCCGTTGGTGTCGAGTTGCCGAGACCGGGTGATGACTAAGTTGTACCGCCTCTTCCGTCGTGATCAGATTCATCTTTTCTATCCGCGATAACACTTTATTCCGAGCCAATTTCGCCTGTTCAGGATGCAAATCAGGACGATAACGGGTTGGTCTTTGTGGCATGATCACCAATAACACCGCTTCTGCACGATTTACATCAATGGCTGATTTTTGTAAGTAGAACTGAGCCGCCGCTTCTACCCCTTCAATGTTACTGCCAAACGGTGCTCGATTGAGATATAGAGTCAAAATCTCCTGTTTTGAATAATAGAGCTCTAATTGAAGCGCACGAAACAACTGCTTCAGTTTGCCGCGTAGCGTTCGTCGATGGGGATCAATGATTCTCGCCACCTGCATGGTAATGGTTGAACCACCAGAGATCACCCTGCCATTAACTGCCCACTGTATTAAGGCCCTCACGTAGGAGAAGGGATTAAAACCGGGGTGGGAGTAAAAATATTTATCTTCGTATGCCAGCAGGGTCTGCAGATAGAAAGGAGTGACTTGCTCAAGGGTGATGGGGTAGCGATGAATCCCTTTGTCATCTGCAAAGCTACGCAACACTTCTCCATCACTGGAAGTAATAACAACCGCTTGATCTAACTCAATGAACGTTGCAAGTGGAGAGAGTTGGTTAAAAACTGCAAAAGAGAATACTGGTAGCAATATCGCTACCAGTGCGAATCTAATCCAATATTTACTTATTCTCATCAGTGATCGTCACCAATTCACTACCCTGCAGCACAGACGCATTTTTATATGGTTGGTACATCGACTCAAGATAGAGTGGAGGTTGGGTATATTGACCAGGTACCTCTGCTCTTAGCGTGTAACTGACTACATAATCCGTTGTGTTTAAATAATCCTTTGCCGCCACAAAGCGGTCATTTCGATACTCAATCCGATCAAAGACATTATTATAATGTTCAGCATATTCAGATAAGGGCTTCCCTTCATAACGAACATTGCTCGTATTCAATGCATCACCTAAATTGGGGTTCTCTAAAATAAACCCCGCTGGGATAAGGTCGACTAACATCCCATCCATAATGTGCTGTCGAGTATTTACCTCAATCACCGCAATCAAGCGATCACCAACATTTAACCGCTCTCCATCATATTGCGACCCATCTGGGTAGAGCAGAGTACGTGTTAATTTTCTCAAATCCATATTATTGAACTGAGTTTTTGTCTCTTTCGGATACCCTTGAGTGGTGAGTTCAATATAGAGTGGCACTTTACTTATATTGTGTACCTGTTGATTCGGAGAAGTAGCCACTCTGATGCTGCCTATGTTTCGCTCGACCAGATTATCCAGTTTGATCGCAACTTCTGTTCGATTCATTTGCTCGGTAATCAAGCTCGCTTTAACCAATGCGCTGCTCTCTTGAGTACTTAACCACTGACGATGATCCAGTTGTTCAATCACTGATTCAATGGCCGATATTTGATACTCGATCACGTCCAGTAATTGCTTAGTTTTTAACTGCTCAGTAATCGTAACAATCAGGGCTTGATCTCGGATTTCACTACCGTAATCAGAAAGATAATAACGTTTCGTTCTGCTCAGGTTCGCAGATTTGTTCAATAGCGCTTTAGCGCGTTTTTCGTCTCCAACCAATGCAAAAGAAGCGGCTAATTGAACGGCGGAAAGTTTGGATAACCAGCCCTTTTGATTAACAGATTTAACCATTTTATCAATATCAGCCCAACGTGCTTTACCTTGAAGAGCCAGCAGATAGACAGCATAGCTTCGTACAATACCGCTCTCCTCTTTACGATACACCATCGCACTGACTAAACTCTCACGTCGAACATACTGCTCAATTCGATTCTGAGCACTCTCAATCACGGCTGCGGGCACGACACCGGGATGTCTTAAGTTGGCCTGTTGTAAAAATTCCGTCGCGTAGACGGTCAACCAAGGACGCTCTTGCCCTGAAGAGGACCATAGACCAAAACCACCATAAGAGTTTTGAAAACCAGCCAAGCGCTGGACGGCTTGCAGCACCCATTCACGTTCCGGCTTCTCTTTCATAAAACGCCGCTTTTCGCTATTCACTTGATCGGAGTCTAACAAGTAAGCGGATCCTTTACTGATCGTCTGCTCTGCACAACCGTAAGGGTATTGAAACAACTGTGAAAGATACTCAGAGCTATTAATTTGTGGCGATGCACTAACTTGCAGCGTACCAAAGTGATTGTCTGCAATATTCAACGATTGCCAATGCTTGGGGCTAATCGTCAGTACGTCATCGGGTTGCAATAGATGCAGGTGACGCTGTTTGACTAAAGGCATAATTTGTCGAACTGGTACACGCCAATCTCTCTCAATATCAATCTCACTGTTACTCACTGCAAGAGTCAACGTAAAGTTAGTGGAAGTTAACGTCTTCGCTAATGTCACTGGAACTGCGATAGAGAAGTGCTCACCGTCATCTAACGTAACTTTTGTGGGTAGCTTAGACAAATCAAGGCTATTCTCCTGAGAAGAGAGCAGCGATAAAGCAAGGGTTTGCGCTTTTCCAGAGCGGTTAAACAGATCCAAATGAACCATACTTTGATCACCTGGTGCTAAAAATCGTGGTACGGCTAATTCAGAAATGACCGGGGCCGCAATGGTAATGTTCTCGGTTTTCTGGCCATAACGACGCTCACTGAAGGTCGTCGCCACCACTTGCGCCTCACCGTTGTAATCTGGCAGAGTAACCTCAACAAAAGCGTTACCTTCCTCGTTAAACGCGACTGCTTCGCTCATAAAGAGAACCGTTTTGCTCTCGACCAAATTACCTCGGTGCTCTGGCGTGACATCGTCACTACCAAATCTAGGTGTCGCAAACGGATTCAAGCGCTGATCATAGAGTCGAGAGAAGAGATCAATAATATCCGCCCCATAGCGTTGTTGGCCAAAGAACACATTAGCTGGGTTGGTCGGTAAGTAGCCACTAATGTTAGTGACCCCTTTATCAACCAGTGAAAGTGTCACCCAGTTTTGCTCTGCCTTTCCGCTACCTTCATTCTCTTTAATCGTGTTGATATTAACCGGGATCAACACTGTTTTTAATGGTTCCAATTTTTCAGGTAGGGTTATCTGAACTTGATGAATACGTGACTCTCTATCCAATGGCAGGTGTTTAATCCCTTGTAACCGGCTTGCTATGCCTTGGCGATTATTACCCGTAACTACGGCACTAATGTAGAGATCATGACGACGCCACGCTTCTGATATCGGTATGGTGATAGTGTGTGGTTGATTCGACTTTACCTTAAGAGATTGGCTCCATAGTACCTCTTCGCTCTCTACAGTGACTAAGAGACTGCCCTTAATTGGAGAGGTGTAACTCACCTCAACCGAGTCACCATTCTGATAGGCTATTTTGTCTAGTTTTAGATCCAGATGTCCTGGTTTAGCAGGCATCTGTTGGTTGCTGTCTCCCCAGCCCGCATAAAAGTCATACACCGTTTTCACGCCACTTGAGGTCTCTGTTACTACAACTCGGTACTCACCCCATTTCACCTTAAGATTTACGGTTACTGGCTTGTTAGTAAGGACTAATGACTCTGTTTTAAGGGATTTCCACTCAGGCTGGTCATGTTGCTCCCATCCCCGCCCCTCTTCATAGGTCCAGTAGTATCGACCTTGATTTTCAAAATATTCAACCTCAACGTTGCCATCAACGGTTTGGCTTCCATCTTGATTCAGCAGTAACAGGTCAAACTGAGCTAACGAGTCATAATCAGGGTTTTCATTATGAGGTGAGATAGCAGGAATAGGTTTTGAGTACCAAGCGGTAAAATCAAATGAACTCTGTGAACCCGTCGCGCCCTCCTCCATTAAATCTAAAGTAGCTATACCTTTGATGGGACTAAGCAGATCTTCTCTTGGTGGCGTGATGAATATCTGACCAAGCCCTTTCGTATCCAAACGGACACTATCGAGATCTTGATAGTATTCGGATAGATAGAAGTCTTGTCCGACGAAGTACTCTTTGTATGGACCAGAAAAATGGCGAACCGGATCATACATGACTGTGGTGTTAACTCTATTGCCGTCAGCCAAAGCACCAAACAGATAGCGTCCAGAAAGATCGACACCAAAGCTGCGATTGGCGATAACACTTTCGGGGGCATGGCTAACTATTAATTCCATACGTTCAGGAACAAACTCTTGTACTTGAAAAAACCAACCATTTAATGGGCGATTTGCCGTAGGGTCACTTCGAACCTCTACCCGCCATCGCCCCACATCAGCATCAAAGGGTATCGACACATCCGTACGATAGTAGCCCTTTTGTTGCTCTACCAGTTGTTCACTATACATCACTTGGTTATCGGGTTTTACGACCGATAGCTGCAAGGATTGATTTTCAACCAACTCCCCGTCAGCATCTCGTAATAACACATTAATTGGCACCAGTTCACCCGGCTTGATCAGATCGCGATTACTATAAATAAACGCGTTAATGTCACTGTATTGTGCCCCACTTATCTCAAATTCTGACAGATCGAGTGCCACCTCTTTAAACGGTAAGATAGCTTGATCGTTCTCATGTTCAATAACGATAACGTTGTCAGAGTTAATCTGGAAATCTAACTGCGCAGTGCCTTGCTCAGAGAGCGTCACTGAATCAATAAGGTCACCCTTTTCATACACATAGGCAATCCCGCCGTTCAATGGCGAACCTGAACTTAATTTTGTCGCTGAGATAAACAAACTGTCTTCAAACAACTTGGCTTGAATACCAATATCAGTCAGGAGTATTTGAACAATTTGCTGCTCATATTGTGAGTAACTGTTCACTGGATTCACAATAGCTACATACCAGCCTGGTTCTAGTGATTGAGGTAATTTAATACGCGAGGTTGCTTCAACGTTTTTTTCAGTATGGGGAAGACGATAACGATCGATGGTGATGCTTTTTAACTCGCGACGAGCATCTTCCAATTGCCAGCTATCCAGACGTTGCGAAAAGTAGTTCTCTAATAAGAAACTCTGCGGTTTTTCGACTCGAAGGTATTCAATATCCACCTCCTCAACATTCATCGAAGTGATGGGTAGTGCGCGATGACTCAAGGAGACAATAGGCCCATTCCCAATCACTTGAAGATGAGGCTCCTGCACTTTTTCGGCTTGTTGTGAAAAGCTGAAAAAAGAGACAGTGAAAATGATACAAAAAGCAAACATTCGAGCAATTGAGAAACGAGTCATAAAAAGGTCCATGTCCATCAAATCCGTTAAAATCAAATGAGTGAGTCGAAACACATTCATCTAGCTAATTATTAACGTAAATCTAACTAATGCCAATCTTTAAATAACCTTAAATCGTAAACCGTAACCTTTTACTATCAAGATCTTTCTCTTAAAGCCTCATAGTCATAAAGAATTCTATTTACTTTATCATCGCCGCTTTGGGCAACTCGTTGATAATGTTCGATAGTCAGTTTTAGGTAATGACAATCTTCTTTTCGTCCGAAATTCCACATCTTAGAGCCCACACGACTTAGTGGTGTGATCTCTTGTTGAGAGAGGTGCAACACCTCGTAATAACGGCGGTTTTCTTTGACTAAACACTCATCTATCAAGCCAAAATCCATGGCTATGAGCGCTTCTCTCACTTTGAAATTATGATGCACAGGGCAGAGAATAAACTCCAGATTCAGTGTAGGGTGTAAGCTCACGATAGAGTGCACTAACTCTATAAGTAGGTCTCCGCCAACACCAGCAATGATAACCAACTGGCTTGCCTTGTTGGCGTTTTCAACCTCCGAGAGTGGCAGTCTCGCGACATCTAAACAGTGGATGCGCCAATTCTTCCCTACCATACCCTTGCTGCTCTGTAACTGAAGTTGCTGCTCTAGCTGTAACATAATGGGCTCGACGACATCAACAAAATGCACCGTCGACCTCATGTTTTGTTGCATTAACTCAATACCTAACTGGCCATGATCACAACAACAGTCCCAAATATGATCATAGGTTTTACTGACCATCTGCTCAATGCTTGTTAAACGTAAACTCAAATCTGCACTCACTGCGGTAAAATGGTTAGAAGCGATGAAAACGATGGATAATACAGATATACTAAACAATTAACACGCCCTTTTAGCTCATCAACTTAGAGATAATCATGTCCAAACTTACCTGTTTCAAAGCCTATGATATTCGTGGTCAACTGGGAGACGAACTCAATATTGACATCGCGTACCGTATTGGACGCGCTTTTGGCCAACAGATGCAGCCTAAAACGGTTGTCGTTGGTGGCGATATCCGTTTAACCAGTGAAGAGTTAAAAATGGCGGTTGCCAATGGATTACAAGATTCAGGTGTTGATGTTATTGATATCGGTATGACCGGCACAGAAGAGATCTATTACGCGACTAAGCATCTTGGTGTTGACGGTGGTATTGAAGTCACCGCCAGCCATAATCCAATGGACTATAACGGCATGAAGTTAGTTAGAGAAGATGCTAAACCTATCAGTGGTGATACTGGCTTGCGTGATATCCAGCAACTGGCTGAACAGAACGATTTCCCTGCCTCCACACACCGTGGCAGCTATACCAAACAGTCTAATCTTGATGCTTATGTGGATCATTTGATGACCTACCTAACCCCTGAAAACTTCAAACCTATGAAGTTGGTGGTTAACTCCGGCAATGGGGCTGCAGGCCATGTTGTTGATGCCATAGAGCAACGCTTTCAAACGCTCAATATTCCCGTAAAGTTCATTAAAGTGCACCATGAAGCGAACGGTAATTTCCCCAACGGTATCCCAAATCCACTACTGCCAGATTGCCGTGCTGATACCACCAATGCCGTTATTCAACATGGAGCGGACATGGGGATTGCTTGGGATGGGGATTTTGACCGCTGTTTCTTGTTCGACCAACATGGTGAGTTTATTGAGGGGTACTATATCGTTGGGCTGCTTGCCGAAGCGTTTTTACAAAAAGATCCCGGTGCAAAGATAATTCACGACCCAAGATTAAGCTGGAATACCGTTGATATTGTCGAGAATAATGGTGGCACTGCTATCATGTCGAAAACTGGTCACGCCTTTATTAAAGAGCGCATGCGTAAAGAAGATGCCGTATATGGTGGCGAGATGAGTGCCCATCACTACTTTAGAGACTTCTCTTACTGTGACAGTGGAATGATCCCATGGATTTTAGTGGCTGAGCTTCTTTGTGTAAAAAACACCCAACTCTCAGAAGTGGTTAAAGAGAGAATCGAAAGTTACCCCTCTTCTGGAGAGTTAAACTTTAAAATTGACGATCCAAAAGCAGCCATCGCACATGTTAGAGCAACACTTGAACCCTCTTCTATTGGTATGGATGAAACCGACGGAATCAGCCTTGATTTTGGAGAGTGGCGTTTTAACCTCAGGTCATCCAATACTGAACCTGTCGTTCGACTAAATGTTGAGTCTCGCCATGACATCCCATTAATGGAAGAGAAAACCAAACATATTATCTCCCTGCTTCAAACGCATTAACTCAACATCTCGCCTCAAACAGACAATTGTTTGAGGCGCTACCTTCAATACTCACTGTAAAGCGATGAAATTCTTTATTGTTCTCTCTATACTGACAACACAGTTATCAAATAAGAGCAGAACATGACGATGCCCAAGCCAATGACTCAACAAGCCGCATTACACTACTTTTTGGCCGCGGCCGTGTTCAGTTTATACGGAGCACAGGTTTGTCCTTTTATTGACTCCCTATCCGCAATACAAACCAGTACTTATTCTTTTATCACCTTCTTGCTTCTATTTRTTATTAGAACAGTTTCGATTAAACATCAGACTGGTGCGAACGCTCTCATCAAAGAGCTGTCTCTATTTTCAGTTGGCGCTCTCTGTCTGGCGGCATGGTATAACAGTCAACATCTATTCCCTTTCGAAAGTAACCTAAAAGTCATTATTGGTATCATCTGCTTAGGGGCTCTGGTTACACTCGACCTCATTTTACAGGCGCAAATAAAAAACTATCCAAACAGTGTGATACAAGCATCAGACTCTGAGATTGGCGCTTTTCGATACTCCATCGCCATCCAAATGGCAGGTTTGGTACTGTTTATCGTTACTATGCTAACCACCGTTTTAAGCATGATAGTGGCCAAGGATATTCATTGGTTAGCGGAAAATCTAACCGTTGCGACGAAAGAAGCCGCCATGTTAAGTGTGATAAAAGAGTTTGTATTTGTCGCATTGATCTTAATGGCTTATACCTCAATAATCATGTTTCACTGGCTTAAATTATTAACGCTGTTGCTAACTAACCAGCAGAGAGTATTAGTCGAAGCTTCCAATGGAGATCTTTCCGTCAGAGTCCCTGTATTTCAGCAAGGTGAGCTTGGCGTCATCGCATTTTACACCAATCAAATGCTCAGTAAGCTGGCACAAAGCTATGATGAAGTCACGCAAACTCGTGATGTTGCTATTGTCGGATTATCCACCCTCGCAGAATCTAGAGATAATGAAACCGGTGGGCATATTTTACGTACTCAAGAGTATGTTCGTGCACTCGCCTGCCAATTAAAGAACCACCCTAAATTCAAAGACTATTTAACCGTAAGTACCATTGAGCAGCTCTATAAATCTGCACCACTGCATGATATTGGCAAAGTGGGTATCCCAGATGCCATTTTATTAAAACCCGGAAAGCTGACCGATGAAGAGTTTGTCATTATGAAAACCCACGCCACCATAGGGGCTGATTCCATAGCCGTGGCTGAAAAAGAGATGGGGAGCAACAGTTTTTTATCCATTGCTCGAGAGATAGCCTTAACCCATCATGAAAAGTGGGATGGTAGCGGCTATCCGAATCACTTAAAAGGAGATGATATCCCGCTTTCTGGTCGATTAATGGCCTTAGCAGATGTTTATGATGCGCTCATATCCAAACGCGTATATAAACCTGCCTTTAGCCATGAGAAGGCAAAATCCATCATAATGGAAGGGACGGGAACACACTTTGACCCCGTCGTTATTGAAGCCTTTATTGCATGTGAAGAACAATTCATAAATATCGCCATCGCATACCAAGATGAAGAGGTTAGCCATTAAGCATTTTTACGCTTATTGCGAAAACTTCATCGAGTACATCCTAGAGTCTGCAACTTCTAAGAGGTGATGAATGTCATCACCATCTTTGGGATATTGACTGGTACCAATACTGGTCGATAGGTAGGATTGTTTAGATTGAATAACCTGAAAAGGGGTCACAAAACTCTGTTGAATCTCAGCTTTCATCTGGTTGATGCTAACACGGCTGGTTGACTCAATAACCAATGCAAACTCATCACCACCAATGCGAAAGAATTGATACTCTTCTACCGTCAATTGCCTCAGTCTTTCAACAACAATCTTTAACGCTTTATCACCCGCATGATGTCCGTAGCTGTCATTAATGCTTTTAAAACCATTAAGATCGAGCATAAAGAGGGTAAAGACTTGCTGTTTCTTCTTTACCTCGTCTAAATACTGAAAAAGAGCCAACCGGTTATGTTGTCCCGTCAGAGGGTCAGTCAATGAAGCAAGGCGGTGTCTCGTTGACTCTTTATGCAAAATGAACGCAATCGTCAACGCACTTGCAATCGTTAATAATACCAAAGCAAACTGTAACTGACTGAATAACAACACCCTATCTTGTTGCTTTTGATATAGTGGGTTTTTCAATTTAAAGTTTTGATTTACAAAATTAATCGTTGAAACATAAACCCTATTTAGCTCTTTGCCAAACTCGGCTGCCACTATTGGGTTATTAACAGACTTAACAAGTAACGGCTCTAAGGATTTAAATTGCTCAAAGGTTTCAGGAATGAACGTTTTAAATTGAGGTAATGCGAGTAGGTTACTGGATTCACGCCCTGTCATAACAAGATCAAAACGACTCCAAGTTAATTCATACTTAAGCTCGAGCGTTGAATAATATTCAGGTACGTCATTAATATTGTTAGCCAGACTGGCTAGCTCGGCAAACTCTTTGGTTAATTGAAACAAAAACCACGTCGTTTCACTCTGTAAATCATTCAGTGAGCGAGATAGCTCTCTTGCGCCATTTAAGACAAACATATTGGCAAAAATTAATACTGCTGATAGCGTAATAATTCCCGTTTTTGCCCGCTTTAAATTAATCATCAAAAACGATCGTCCATTTAGTCATTACTAATCGTTGCTACTTTTTCAAGTTGCCATACCATTTGCGTATAATAATATGCCGTATTGAGCTCTTCATATTGGTCTAAAGGAAATATCAACCAATACGGTCCTTTATCCCTTACTTTCATTGGCTTACTGTTTTTATAATAAGCAATGATTGGATTATATTTTTTCACGTCACTCATCTGAACGACCGCCGCGTAGTCATTCAAACCATATAAAATAACAGCTTTTGCATCCTCAATACCCTCTGAGCGCAACAGCTCAATAAGGGGAACCCCTGTATAGGTATTCACATCAGGTGTCCAAGGGAGGTCGGTAGTGATGGAAGCAGAGGGAAGTGACGTCAGTTCAGTAAAACTCAGACTAGTCTCGTCATTATTAACACGTTCAATAACCAAAGAGGAGGCGTGGATATTAACACTAAAAAGCATCCAACCGAAAAATATAGTCCACTTCATGGGTGACTCTCCATAGCCTACGACCTGACTCTGACTACTGAATGAGATCCTGCAGAGAGCATTAAATATAATTATTTACTATTATAACACTACGCTCTCAAAAAAAAAGCATGAGATATTACTGACTCATTATGAACTTTAGTGCGCAATGCGTTATTTCACTCACTTCTTTTTTTAAAATAAAAAATAGCCTCAAAGCAACAATATATATAATCAATACCCTTTAATATTAGTAATTTATCGATGCGTTTTTTCATTTTTACTTTAAAAATAATATCAACTGTCAACTATCGTTTTGATAACTTTATAGAAATGAGAACTTCTTCACTGACATATAAATGCTCTCAATCAAAC
>NZ_JAKJSQ010000063.1:0-21773 GCF_050337105.1 Aliivibrio kagoshimensis | reverse complement strand
AGTCTATGTAGATGAACTTTAATGTAGTTCTATCTAGAAAYCTTCTAAAAAGTCTATGTARATGAACTTTAATGYAGTTCTATCTAGAAACCTTCTAAAAAGTCTATGTAGATGGAAAGGAAGGGATAGGACTTACCTTGCTCAAAGCAGAGCAAGTAAAACCGTTGGTTTTACTTACCTATAATTCGGCTCTAGGGAGACTTGAGCTAGTAAATTCAAATCGTTAGCATTTCCATTTTTATGTTCATACGTTAATAAAACTAGGAACATTGTGATAATAGTAGAAAGTGAAGCTAGACTATTCAGTATGATTGATTAAGGTGTTTTCGATGATGAAACGTAAGCAGTTAAAATATGACATAAAAGAGTTAATGAGAAATGCTGACTTTGAAGCGCAACTGTAAGCATTTGGCTTATAGGTGTACTTACCGATGGTTTCTTGTGCGCGCATGAACAGTGCAGAGCAATGCATAGGGTTGGCGCTGCGATTATTGCCGTTACCTATTTGATTGATAAATTCATCGGCTTTGATGTGGTACTGAAAGCGGTCAGTGATGCAATTGGCTGGGTATGGGATGGTATTAAGGCGATGATAAATATGCTGCCTGATGCACTGATCCCCGATGGCTGGAAAACTTCTTTAGAGTCTGCAGGTGGTGAGGTGGATAGCCTCAAAGAGAAGCTGAGTCAGATAAAAGATAAGAATGCCCAAATAGGTATCAACACCGATGAAACCCTAACCAGAAGAGCAAACGGACAAGAGAGTCAGGGCTTATCAGGCAACATTATTCCAATGTCAAAAGCCACACCACTAACTAATCAAACCGTGAAAAGTCAGGCTGAAGTAGCACTCACGATTAAGTCTGAAACGCCTGTCAGGGTAGATAAAGCAACCAGTGAGAAAGGTACCGATTTGAATGTGAACGTGGGGAATATGATGGTGAGTTATTGAGGTTTATTTCTGAATACTAACTTAATACTACTATCGGCGGCCTAGTTCATTTTTGTTACTAGTAATATTCGTTATACATAACAAAATGAGATCGAAATTTGATTTAATATGAGTCGGTTACTTACTTTTTTGCACTACAGGTCAGTGTTACTCTAAAAGAAAAAAAAGGACTATTCATGAACTTACCTAGAATTTTTATCGGCTCGTCTTCAGAAAGTTACGAAGTTGCGTCCGCTTGCAACACATGTATGGATAGAAAAGCTGAAGGAACTCTTTGGCCAAATATTTTTGCACCAGGTGGCAGCACTCTCAATTCACTTACTGAAAAAGCAAGTAACGTTGATTTTGCACTATTTATTTTCTCTCCAGACGACATTACAAAAATGCGAAACTCTACAGTTCAATCTGTTAGAGATAACGTATTATTCGAGCTTGGTTTGTTCATCGGTTCGTTAGGGCAAGAGCGTTGTTTCATTCTGAAACCACGTGATGTAATACTTCATATGCCAACAGACTTGCTTGGCTTGAATACTATGGATTATAACGCTGAACGAGGAGATGGAGATTTAGATTCTGCTGTTAATGCTGCATGCTCTAAATTTATCAAAGTCATGGGCACGCTAGGACGTTTTGATAAAAAAACCAAAGACTTCATTAAGCTAGGTAGTAAGCATAAAACTTACGAATTAACCGATGATTGTCATCGCATGATCGCAAGCTTAGTTGTGTCAATAAACAACTTTGATGCAATTAGTCAATTTGACTTGGAATCAATGAATGATTCATTAAGTCCTCTTAGATATAACGTGTCATTAATGAAACTTGAACGAGCGGGCATTGTAGACCGAATCAATGAAGGTGATATAAATGGTAATCAATGGTATGGCTATAAACTAACATCTGACGGTATTGAATTTGTACTTGAGAATGAAGGCATGCTTGATGAACTCATGCGGCCAAAACAGCAAAGACCTCTACAAAGACCTCAGCAAAACCCGAAGAAATATAATGAACCGCCAATGGATTTTGATGATGAAATTCCATTCTAGACTCTGGCTTAGTATTGTTCAATATTGGTACTCAACCTAAATATTAACTCATATCTTCCTAATCAATTCGTCTAATGGTATGGCTTTCTGTATAGTGCGTGTGATCTTACATGGGAGGTATTATGAATTGTGAGTTTTTAATTAAACTAAGTTTATTGTGGTTGGTAACATATGGTGTGACTGAGGATGGAAGAGTAGCGACGATTTTACTCTTAGCAGTATATTTGAGGAAAAGCTTTAGTGTTGCCTTTAAAAAGCGATCACAACTAGATGAATTAAGTATTGAAGATAAGGAACAGATTGAACAATTAATGAAGGCGCCGAGTTCGCTTGAAGTTACTGCTTATGAAGAGAAAATAAGAAGAAACTTAATTGTAAGCGCAGCTGCTGCGATAGTATTCAGTTTTCTCGACCTTCAAATATCGCCAGATTCTCGTTTTTTGGGAGGAATTCAGTTTAACAATATTACGTCAGAACTAGTTTACAAGGTTTTATTAATAGTAATTATCTATGAGTCAGTTCATTACTTATGGTTGGTTAAAAATCACTTCATGTACTGGCGTGTAAGGCTAACAGGAACAAAACACGTAGAGGTTAGAGGTAATACAGGTGCGATGTTTGGTGACCAACATGCCCCAACAGATCACTATGGAAAGGATGAAAACTCTAATTTTTATGTTTGGATGCTAGAGCAACAGAATGCCTTTTTAAATCAGATTACTAATAATGAAAAACAATGGGCACAGATTGAAGATTGGGTTAAATCTTTAAAAAATGAATCATTGAAGGGAGTGAGCGAAAGTGTAATCTCTGATCGGTTTAATAATTTGACAAATGCAATTAATGAACAACAGAGGACAATTAATAATATTCGTATATCTGCTTCGATGAATCGGTTTGATAACTGGTATGACAGTTTAGTTAAGAGTCAATCTTGGAGATGGCTTGTACTTGATGTCGCCCTTCCTGCTTTGTTGAGTACGCTAGCAATAACTACTTTGAGCTATGAATTGTACACTGCTTCTAGTACTCAAGAAAATTTGGTTGAATCGCCTGAACTTTATCACGTTAAAGAACTGACTACTTACACATGCACTATAGACCTCTATAAATAATCAAAGATATACAAAAACCACCGCCATTTAACCGCCACTAAAACGAAAAACCCCTGCAACCTATTGATTGCAGGGGTTTAAATTGGTGGAGCTGGGGGGATTTGAACCCCCGTCCGAGAACCGTTCGCCGTTGGCGCTACATGCTTAGTCGATCTTTAATTTCGCTACCAGACTGCGAACCGACACGCCATCTAATAACTATCCTGAATTATATTTAGTACTTCGGCTCTCAGGAGGGAGCGTCCATACGATCTCGTTTGGGTTTGATCTCTTATTATTCCCCGTCTTACAAGCGGAAGCTAGGGTAAGAGAGCTCTGAGCAGGTTATTAAGCTGCTAGTGCGTAGTTTTCGTCGTTTGCGACTATTTTTTTGCGGCTTTTTACGTGGCCAACCGCCCCACGGCATGCTCCTAAGGTTGCAAAATTCCCGTCGAATCCTGAATCAGCCCCTAAGTAGAACGAAACGATAGTAACAGAAATTAAGGTTCTGTCTAGTGCCTACCGAATCAAGTGGTTAAGATTAACGCAGACTGCTCTTCATGATACGAGCTTTATCGCGATTCCAATCTTTTTCTTTCATATCTGTACGTTTATCGTGCAATTTCTTACCTTTAGCAACACCAATCTTGAGCTTCACCCAAGAGCGAACCCAATACATGGAGACCGCGACCAGTGTCATACCTTCTCGGTTTACGCGACCAAGCAGGTTATCCAGTTCACGACGACTCAGCAGCAGTTTGCGAGTGCGTGTTGGATCAGCAACAACATGAGTTGATGCCTGTTGAAGAGGGGTGATATTCATACCACTTAAGAACGCTTCGCCGTTACGTAAAAAGACGTAGCTTTCCGCAATATTTACTTTGCTTTCACGAAGAGATTTAACTTCCCAGCCCTGGAGTTCGAGTCCGGCTTCGATTTCATCGTCGATGAAATATTCGCGACGGGCTTGCTTGTTCAATACAATCGTATTGCTGCCCGCTTTTGATTTAGATTTATTTTTAGCCATAATCCCACCATTATACGGACTGCTTTCTGATTGGGGAATCATTTTGTACTGACTCTTGCTTTCAAAATGGTATTATTTGTCATAAGTTTGGATTTAAGGATTGGTTATGCCGCAAGTTTGTCGTTCTGCGTTGGTGCCGTTTAGTGCAAAGCAGATGTTTGATCTGGTTAATGATGTTCATGCATACCCGCAATTTCTTCCCGGGTGTGTGGGTTCAAAAGTATTAGCGACCACAGAGGACTCGATGACGGCGTCGGTGGATGTCTCTAAAGCGGGCATTAGCAAGACCTTCACAACCTCAAACACCTTAACTGACGGTCAGCAGATTGCCATGAACTTGGTTGACGGCCCCTTCAAAACCTTAGCCGGTGGCTGGCACTTTACTGAGCTGGATGCCGATGCGTGTAAGATTGAGCTGAAGCTTGATTTTGAGTTTACCAATGCGCTGGTTGAGATGGCGTTTGGTAAGATATTTAAAGAGCTTACCTCTAATATGGTAAACGCGTTTACTCAACGAGCGAAAGTGATTTATGACTAGTGATAATATGATTCAAGTTGAGGTGGTCTATCCGCTGCCCAATGAGCAGAAAGTACTTAACTTGGTGGTTCGCAGCGATCAGACCGTGGAAGAGATCATCCAGCAGTCTGGCGTATTAGAGCTCTATCCTGATATCGATCTTAAGGTGAATAAGATTGGGGTGTTTAGCCGTAACGTCAAATTAGACGCGACCGTTAGAAACCGAGACCGCATTGAGATATACCGCCCACTGCTTGCCGATCCTAAAGAGATCAGAATGCGCAAAGTCGCCCGTGATAAAAAAGAGGCTGCGCAAAAATTGATGGCTGAGAAAACAGAGAAGAAAGCCGCAGCTGCAGCCAGAAGAGCAGAGTCTGAATCCCAATAAAAAAGCTCGTCATCATGACGAGCTTTTCTGTTTTTGGCTGTTTTTAATCACGGATAATCAGTTAAGACTGTCGTAGAAGCTCTCGCTTTGCGGGAAGTCACCCGTTATCGTCATTAATGTCTTCTGTTCAGAGAAGTTGACAATGAGATTCTTCTGTTCTGGATCGCCATGACCTTTGGTGAAGTGGTAGATGTAGTACCACGTATCGGGTAATCCATTCTCTATCAACATCGGTGTACCCAGTACAAAGCGTACTTGATCGTAGGTCATGCCAAATTTAAGTTTGTCGACCGCTTTTTGCTCAACGTAGTTGCCTTGGCTGATATCGATGCGATACACCAAAGGTTCAACAAAAGCACACCCGCTTAATAGGCCTAATAGAATAGGTAGTGAGAGTATCCATTTTTTTAATGGCATTGATAATAAATGTTGCATAGTTGGACGGCTAATACCTATTTCATAATGTAGTGGGATGATAAACCAAGCTCACCTAAGAAGTAAGAACCCTGATTGAATAATCCTAACTATGACTGCAAAATTTGAAATAGGTTGCACTAATTTCTATTAATTGCTCATTTAAGCGGCAATAAGCAACTCTTTGGCGTTGGCCAATGTTGAATCGGTGATCTCACTGCCACCCAACAGACGAGCCAACTCATTAATACGCTGAGTTTGGTCTAAGTTGTGCATTTTCGTCTCTGTTTTTCCCGCTTTGGTCTGTTTTGACACAAATAACTGCTGGTGGCCACAGCCGGCGACTTGCGGCAGGTGAGTCACACACATCACTTGGGTTGAGTTGCCTAAGGTGCGCAGCATTTTACCAACCACAGCAGCGGTTGGGCCACTGATCCCCACATCAACCTCATCAAAAATAAGACTTGGGGTATCCACCTTCTGCGCGGTGATCACTTGAATAGCCAGTGAAATACGAGACAGTTCGCCACCGGAAGCCACTTTGGCGATAGGTTGAATCGGTTGACCTGGATTGGTCGACACTTGGAATATCACCGTATCGATACCCAGCGGCGACAGATGGTTCTCTGCATCGGTGGTGAAGGTGATCTCAAATTTGGCTTTCTCCATGCTCAGTTCATGCATGCTTTTGGTGATTTTGCTGTTGAGCTCTTTGGCATAACGTAGGCGGCTCTTACTCAGTTTTTCCGCCTGAGTGATGAAGCTGAGTTTATGTTGCTGCACTTCATCAGCGCGCTCTTGCAATTTCTCTTCTGAGCAGTCTAGGCTCTCAAACTCTTTCAATAACTGTTGATGATGGGCATACAGCTCTTCAGGGAGAACGTGGTGTTTTCGCGCCACACTCATTACCGACGAGTAGCGCTCTTCCACCAACATGATCTGCTCTGGGTTCACTTCAAGTTTGTCTAAGTAGGAGCGAAGCTCATTATTGGCCTCTTCAACCTGAATGATGGCGTCATCTAACATGGCAGGCAGCGAAGCGAGTTCGTTATCTAGGCCAGCTAGCTCTTGCAAACTGCTGCGGGCGCACTGCAGCAGTTGTAGGGCGTTAACGTCATCCCCTTCGTAGAGGTTATTGATCACTTGCTCACAGGTGGTGGCCAACTGACCGCTGTTGGAAAGACGTTTATGATCCTCCTCCAGTTGATTGAACTCCTCTTCGGCTAGGGCAAGTTCATTCAGCTCTTTAATCTGATACTGCAACAGCTGTTTTTGTGCTTCGTTATCTTGGCTGTTTTGAATCAGTTGTTGCAGCGCATTGTCTGCTTGGCGCCACGTTTGGTAAGCCTGTTTGGTTTTGGTTAGCAGACCCTGATGTCCAGCGTATTGATCCAGCATCGCCAGTTGGTAGTCCGATTTCATCAGGTGATGGTGCTGGTGCTGGCCATGAATATTGATTAAGCGTTGGCCTAAGGTTTTCAGTTGCGAAGCGGGCACCGGATTGCCATTGATGTAACCACGAGAGCGGCCCTCTTTGGTGATGATACGGCGTACAATGCACTCGTCACCATCGAGCAGTTCATTCTCTTGCAACCAGCGTGTGGCGTTGAGGTTGTTCTCTAATAGAAATAGGGCGCTCACATCGGCTTTCTCTTCACCTTGGCGAACCATAGAGGCTTCAGCTCGGTCACCCAAACACAAGCCTAAGGCATCGATGGCGATGGATTTACCCGCGCCAGTTTCGCCAGTAATGGTGGTCATTCCTGAGCTAAGTTCGAGCTCTAGTGACTTAACAATGGCAAAGTTATTAACGGTAATATGAGCAAGCATGATGCGATCTCTCTACTAGATAAAAACACTGTATAAAGAAACAGTATATACTGTTTCTTTATACAGTAAAGATCAGAGAGTAAAAATGTGAGGTTAGAAGAGTTTGCTTGACCAACCCAATTTATTTCGCAGGACGTGGTAGTAGCTGTAGTTCTTTGGGTGTACCAATTTCAGCTTGCAAGTGCTTTGAAAAATATGCACTTCGTCCCCAGGAGAGACAGGCAGAGAGACTTGTCCATCACAACTTATCTCTTGGGTGCCACGGTTATCCGGCGAAATAAGCAGTTTAATTCTGCTGTTGCCTTCGACCACTAACGGCCTGCTTGATAGAGTGTGTGGGAACATTGGCACTAACGAAAGGGCGTTCAAGTTTGGAGAGAGGATCGGACCTCCACCAGAGAGTGAATAGGCGGTTGAGCCCGTCGGCGTCGAGACAATCAGGCCATCGGCACGTAACGAGAAGGCAAAGACATTATCGATATAGACTTCAAACTCAATCATTTTCGCCACTTGCCCGGGGTGCAAGACGGCTTCGTTAAGTGCGGAGTTGTGGCTTTTTACTTCGCCATGACGGTGAACTTCCGCTTCTAGCAAGAAACGTTCTTCGGTAACAAATTCACCATTTAATACCGTTTGCAGTGGCGCTTCAAAGTCATCGGGATCAAGATCGGTTAAGAAACCGAGATTACCACGATTCACTCCAATCACAGAGATGTCAAAACGCGACAGCACTCTGGCTGCCCCGAGCATATTACCGTCACCACCAATAACAATAGCAAGATCGGCATGCTGGCCAATGCTGAGCAGGCTACAAAAACACTCTTCTGGAAGATCGGTTAGGGTCTCATTGAGGCGATCATCGAGAAGAACGGTATAACCTTGCGCGTTTAACCAGTGATAGATAGTTCTGTGGGTGTGCGAAGCATTCGGATCGCGTGGTTTGCCAATGATAGCAATCACTTTAAAAGTTTTGTTCATATCCGGAACCCGTAAAAAGTACGTCTTGGTGTGATTCTATATTAAATTTTGCGCGATTTATGCTTGAATCATCGATTTTTGACCCCATAATATGGGCATAGAGATCCACTATACGAAAATTATGTACATAGTGGTAATAGATTTAAGATTTCTGGAGTGATCATGAGCAACGATAAAGCAATGCCAAACGAAGAAGAGCTACAACAAGAGAGTGTTATTGAAGAGATGGATGCTCAAGCGGTTGGTAGTGATGCCGATATCGATTGGAATGAAGACGATGAATCAGCAGCGAAAATTGCTGAGTTAGAAGCTGCATTGCTTAAGAGCCAAGCGACAGTGAAAGATCAACAAGACTCGGTCCTTCGTGCCAAGGCTGACGTAGAAAACATGCGTCGTCGTAATGAGCAAGAGATGGAAAAAGCGCGTAAATTCGCTATTGAACGTTTCGCTGGTGAGCTTCTTCCTGTCATGGATAACCTTGAACGTGCGGTTCAAAGTGGTGACAAAGAGAACGAAGCGGTTAAGCCGATGTTAGAAGGTGTTGAGCTGACTCTTAAAACGTTTGCTGACACACTAGGTAAATTCAACCTGAAAGAGATCAACCCAGAAGGTGAAGTGTTTAACCCTGAATTCCATCAAGCGATGTCAATTCAAGAGAGTGCTGATCACGAACCAAACACTGTCATGATGGTGATGCAAAAAGGCTATGAGTTAAATGGCCGTGTGATCCGCCCTGCGATGGTGATGGTGTCAAAAGCAGCAGCCAACAACATCGATACTCAAGCGTAAGCGATTCATTTACTCTTAGTTGTTAAAAGATGAACAATTAAAAAACCGTAGCCAGCAGTGGCTACGGTTTTTTTTACATCCCTTCTGCACGCATGACCGCTAGTGCTCGAGAGAGGTTGTCGTTGGCGACTTTATAGTAAGTGGGCTCTTTGTCGATCGCTTGTTGGAAGTAGGTGACGGCTTCAGCCGGTTTATCGTTAATCAGTAAAAAATAACCGACATTGTTAAGCGCTTTAGACTCATCCATCTGTTGCATAAAAATGTTGAGTGCTCGGCCATTCATGCCTTGTGCCAGATAGATCAGCGCCATGTTGTTGATCGCTTTTTCGTTATCGCTGTCCAGTTTTAGTGCCTGTCTTGTTAACGCCTCCGCTTTCGAATAAGACTTACTCATATAGCGCGAATAACCAAAACTTATCAAGGTGTTCACTGCATCGGGTTTGATGTCGAGAGAGCGTTGATAGAGTGCCTGGGCAATCGCATGCTTCTCCTCTAAATCGTAAATAATACCCAAGCCTAAATACCCGACATAAGGGGATTGAGGATCAATGGTTAACTCAGTAATCATGGTTGTATTGAGGCTACTATCATTGATAGGCAAGTTGGCGTAGTTCAAGCGAGCTAAGTCGGCATTGAGCGCTTTGTAGAAGTAACTTTTGGCTTGAGTGACCAGCCCCTGTTTACTGTAGATCACCCCTAATTGACTAAATGAGTCGATGTAACTGTCGTCATAGTTGAGAGATTGTTGATAGGCCTTTTGCGCTAACGGTAAGTTGTTGCGAACTTGATGTATCTGCCCGATGGCGTACAGGGTTTTGGCTTGATGCTCCGCTTCTGGAAAACCGATGGAGCGGATGTATTCATACAGCGCGACATCAAGATTGTTTCTCAGCAGAGCGCTGTCACCGCGCATGATCGCCTCCTCTTCGTTCATGGGGGGGCTATTGTCTGAGGAGGAGCTCATCGGTTTGCCGTCGTAGAGGTCATTATTAAAAATCGCCATATCAACGCTATCGTCTTCTTTTGATGCACAACCTACCAGCAGTAAAGCACAGCAAAGAAGGGAGGTGACTTTATGGATTATTCTATTCATAACCGTTCCTTAATTTATTGATAGGAAGCTATCCATCATGTGCAAAATAGCTGGCCCAATGGCAACAATGAAAAAACATGGCCAGATAAACAGGACCAAAGGGAAGATCATTTTGGTTGGGATTTTTGCCGCGACCTCTTCGGCAGCTTGATTGCGTTTGTCGCGGTAATCTTCGTTATAGTCACGCAAGGTTTTACCGATACTGGCACCAATACGAGAGGAGTGAGCCAACATGCTGACGAGCCCTTGTATCTCAATTAAGCCGGTACGTAAAATGAGTTCAGAGAAGGCGTCTGGGGTCTGCATTCCTGCTTTTATTTTGGCACACACGGTGTCCAACTCATCAGAGAACTCAGGATGAGAGATGCTAAGTTCATGAGAGACACGGATGAGTGCTGCGTTTAAGCCTAGCCCCGACTCGGTACACACCAACAGCAGATCTAACGCATCTGGAACCGCTTCTCGTAGTCGGTGCTGCCTATTTTTGATAATACGGTTTAACACAAAATTGGGTAAAAATAGCCCGATACCGAGTGCTAAAATCATGACACTCACACCTAAGTTTCCTGTAAATTCAGAGTAAAATAGGTAGATAAATATTCCGACTATGATGCCGATAACACTAGTGAAAAACTTAATGCCATAGAAAAGAGGCAGCGCATTTTGTTGATGAAAACCCGCATGCATTAGCTTATGACGTGTACTCTCTTGCTCTTTAATATTATTAGGGGAGATAAGTGGTTCTAAGGACTCTAAGGTGTTTTCAATTTTTTTCTTAGTGCTTCTCGCTGTTTTTTCATCACTGGTAATGACCTTAAGTCGCTTTTTTAGCGGTTTTTTTAGCCCCATGACCATTAATCCAATGGTCATGACGATCAGTATGGTTGAGACCAATATCAGTGATAAAAAGAACCACTCACGACTAATCCCGACGCTTAACATTTGTTCTAGGAGTTTGTTAAAGTCAATCATGATCAGACTCCAATATTAATGATTTTTTTGATCCACGCCGCACCAATCAATAGGCTCACAATGCCAAAACTGACGATCTTTAACCCGAGCGGATGCCGGTAGAGTGGCTCAACGTATTCAGGGTGAATCACGTACATGATGACAAATAGACCAAATGGTGCCAGCACCAAAATCCACGCAGACATTTTACTCTCTGCTGATAGGGTTTTGATTTTTCGAACTAATTTAAATCTAGCGCGTAATACAGTTGAGACATTTGTGAGGTTCTCCGACAGGTTACCGCCAGTCTCCTTTTGCAGTAACACGGCGCTGGAGAACGCCAACATAGAGACGGTAGGGTTACGATCTGCCAACTGCATAATGGCTAAGCGGAGGTCATAGCCATAGTTGAGCAGGTTGAATGTGTTAATAAATTCGGTACTGATGGGATCGCCCATCTCATCCCCGACTTCTCGGAAGGCTTCTGTTAAAGGCTGACCTGACTTCAGCACTCGCTTCATGATATCTAAGGCTTCGGGCAGCTGCTCTTCAAGAGTAAACAGTCGATCCGCAATCTTTTTGGAGAGCAAAGAGTAGAGTACTATCCAGGTGCCGATAAAAAAGGCGATGGCAACGATAGGGTTGCCACTAAAAATATGGCTCACCAGCGCGATAGTACAGCTCAGTATCAAACTCATACTTAATGCAAAGTCTAAGGTCATTTTCATGCCTGATAACTCAATGGAGCTTTTTAAGTCAGCAAAAAACTGAATTTGAATAGCATTTTTTTCAAACGTGGTTAGCCCTTTCAAATAGTGCTCTTTCAGAATCGACTGGCCTTTACTATCGTTAATTTGAGACGTTCTTAAGCGCTTAGTTAAGGCTTTATGTTTGGCTTTACTGCCCGCACTAGGAAGAATCAATGCTTGGGAAACAAACAGCACGGAAAAAAACAGTAAGATTAAAAATAGGGTGAGATCACTGACCATGGGAGCCTCCTTTTAACCGGTGGTTTCGCTAAAGAGTTCAAACGGAATATCAATCCCACGTCGTACTAAGGCGTCATGAAAACTGGGTACAATGCCGGTGGCGGAGTAGTGACCGAGTATGTTGCCCTTCTCATCGATGCCTACCCGTTGGAAGTTAAATATCTCAGACATGGTGATGATATCTCCCTCCATGCCGTTTATCTCTTGAATGCTTACCATGCGGCGTTTACCATCTTCTTGGCGTTCCATCTGCACCACAATATGAATCGCTGAGGCGATTTGAGCGCGTAGGTTTTTTGTGGTGATGTTCCAGCCTGCCATGGCAAACATATTTTCGATTCGACTTAATGCATCTCGTGGGGTATTGGCATGTATGGTGGTAAGTGAGCCATCATGACCAGTATTCATGGCAGCTAACATATCCACTGCTTCACTACCCCTTACTTCCCCAATCACGATTCGATCAGGGCGCATACGCAGCGCATTTTTCACCAAGTCGCGCTGGCTGATCTCCCCTTTGCCTTCCAAGTTCATTGGTCGGGTTTCTAAGCGGATAATGTGTGGATGTTGCAGCTGCAGTTCGGCGGAATCTTCTATGGTGATGATGCGTTCATCTTTGGGGATGTAATCGGACATAATATTGAGCGTGGTGGTTTTCCCTGAGCCGGTTCCCCCAGCAATCAACACATTCAGTTCCCCTTGAATGACCGCATGAATAAAGCGCGCCATGTCTTGGGAGAGGCTGTTAATAGTGAGCAAGTTTTCCATATTAAGCTTGTCGACCGCAAAACGACGGATAGAGACCGAAGGCCCATCAATGGCCAGTGGTGGAATGATGGCGTTCACCCTAGAGCCATCAGCCAGTCTCGCATCCACCATGGGAGAGGTCTCATCAATACGTCGGCCCACGTTACTGACAATACGGTCGATGATATTACGTAAATGTTGGTCATCGAGAAAGGTTTGTGGCGCCTCTTCTAGTTTACCGAAGCGCTCTATGAAGATCTTTTTAGGGCCGTTGACCAGAATATCTGAGATGGTTTTATCGGATAACAGTGGCTCAAGGGGCCCTAGTCCAAACACTTCATCTTCGATCTGGCGGATAATTCGTTTTCTGGCCTCTGAACTCAATGGGTTAGGGTCATCTTGCATCAACTGGATGATGGCACTGTGTAACTCTTTGTGTGCCGACTCTTCGTTCAGGGTAGTCAGAAGACCTAAATCCAGGGTTTCTAATAGTTTACGATGAAAGTAGTGTTTAGTCTCTTGCTCATGTTCAAGGTGTTTTTTATTCTCTACTTGACTGCGAAGCAGTTGCTCTTCATCCCTAGGATCGCGGATTGGAGCCACTTTTTCGGGTTCCATGTGAGGCGCCACTTCAGGTTCAGGCACACTTTTCTGCTCTTCTTGAACGAGCTCTTTCATGGCCGCTTTTTTTTCAAATTCAGGATTAATATTGTTTCTTTTGAAAAACATATTTTCCCCCTTGTCCTGATGATATGTTTAAGAGAATAACCGCTTAAACCAGCTCTCTTTTACTTCTTTTTGTGGCCCAATATGTCTGGAAAGGGCTGCGAGTGCTTTAGCGACTTGGCTCTTTTTATTCACTTCCATTAATGGTTTGCCAAGGTTGGCGCTTTCAATCACGACCTTGAAATCATTCGGAATAACTCGGATGTTGACATGATTGGGCAGTGTATCGGCGATATCTTTTAGTTTGATCGATTGGCGTTTATCAAATCGATTTACCAAGACTTCAATACGATCCATCGACACCCCATACTCCATCTGTAGATCGTGCAAGATGAGGTTGGTGTGTTTTAGTGACACTAAATTTTGCTGGGTGACAATAAACAGTTGGGTGGCTGGGGTAACGATATTATCGGCAAAGGCATCAATCCCTTTGGATAGGTCAATAATCACATAGGGATAATATTGACGAAGCGTTAAAATCAGCTTACCTAACAGTTCCATTTTTTCTTGGCTCTCATGACGCTCATTACGTTGAAAGCTCAGTATGTGCAGTCCAGAGTCGTGTTTGGTCACTAAGCCGTTTAACGAGCTTTCATCAAGATCATTTAGGTTGTCTAACACATCCAGCAAACTGTATTTCGGGACAATGTTTAGGTATTCGGTAATCACCTCATATTGGTAATCTAGATCCAGGATGATCACTTTGTTTGGGTGAGCATTGGCTAAATCTGTGGCCGTATTGAGGGCTAACGTGGTTGCCCCAGCGCCACCTTTTGAGTTAATAAACAGGCACAGCTCGCCATATTGTCTGTTGGCGAGCTTCTCTTCAGCCGTCATTTTTAAGATGGGATAGAGCTCGGCGATGGTGGCACTGTTTGAGAGGAAATCTGAAGCGCCTATACGCAGTGCTGTTTTGAGTGAACTGTTGTCACTCTCATTACCAAATATGATCAGAGCCGCTTGATGATTATCACTACCAAAGTCAAACTGCTGAAGCTTACCGAGTTGAGAGGCCCAGTTACCGCTCGCTTCCACAAACAGCAGATCAGGAACGGTGAGCTGCTCCATGCTGGTATTGTTAATATGCTCAAAAAAGAGATGCTCAAGCGTAAGATTGCGGCACTGAGAGAGCTCTGTATCCATGTGTTTATGGAAGGTTTCAGTGGAGTAGACAAGCCAGACTGTGACATTGGTTTTTAAGCCAGGCAGTCTATCCGTGCTATTTTTTGGGATGAGATTGATTAAGTCGCTCATCTTATCCTCCTAACAGTTGGTGATTGCGGTGGGGTTGGATGACGTCGGCCGAAGAACACCAAGACTTTCGGCTGGAATAATGGTTTGAAACGAGGGAACAAAGTCCGTTAAGTTTAAGGTGACAAATGGGATCAGCAGTTGATAGTTGAAGGCGTCAATTCGAGCGCTGACAAATCGAATCTGAGCAAAATTGGTATTGGTGGTGAGATCCCCACTGATCGCGACACCATCAGCATCAAGATACTCAATGATTAAGTGTTGGGGAAGAAATCCTTTTGGCGCGATATTGACGATGGAATTCAGTGCCGGAATATCACTTTGATCGCTGACATAACAGACCGCGGCTAAGCGAGCGCCTCGACGTGTCATCTCACTGAGTGACTGCATGGAGTACATAAGACGGGCCATCTCCATAATGCCAATTAACAGAAAAAGTAAAAAGGTGGCGATCAGAGTGAATTCGACCAGTGCGATGCCTTGTTGTTTGGATCTCGGCTTTTGCTGTCTATGTGTCATCTTAAAAAATGTCATGGCGATGTCCTCATGGCAGTAGAGGCACTAAAACCAAAGCTCAGTGAGTCGCCACCATAACCAAAGAAAGAGGGCAATTTGGCGAAATGTGGCGTGAAGTTGTAAGAGGCCGTGATGGTGACATAGTTACCTGACTGATTAATGCTCACATCGCTAGCGGTCAAGTTATGTAATACTTTGGTCCCCGTTCCCCCCTTATTTCCGTAGATCACGATATTTTTAATGTTGGTGCTATCGGCAAGTTGAGTAGCGGAATTGGTGCCGTAGATATCGGTGATGGCATAGCGAGCACCATTTTGCACGGCTTTATTCAAGGTGTTGTACTGGATCATGGCGCGCCCCAGCTCACTGACACCAACCAGCAGTAACAGCAAAATTGGCAATGTGATTGCCAACTCTACCGCGGCTAAACCTGACTGATGGTGTTTATGTGAAGTCATACTAGGACTCCTCACTAAGTGGATCGTTGTAGAGAACAATTTTTAATGGGCCAGTTGATGTTGGGCTGGTACCGGTAGATCCGTTTGCAGCGGTGCACTCTTCAATAAACTCACCATAAAGAACGCCGCCATTACCGCTGTTTGACCCTGACACCTGTTGACCTAAAAAGAAACAGCCTAGACCAATGGTATCGAGCATTGTGGTCCCGCCAGATGAACCACTGCAATCGACTAAGGGGACGGCTAAAATTCGTCGACCCTCATCACCAGAGGTACAGTTTGAAGCACCTGGGCAGCCCCCAACTTCGGAGTTATAATCGGAGTAGCCCCAATTGGGTTGAGTGACTGAACCATCGTTTTCTAATACCGCCGGGCTTGAGGGCTGCTTTACATAAATATCGGGCGGGTAGTCTGCACTGTTTACACCGCCGCCAGAATAGATATTAAGACGGGTATTAACCCCTTGAGCTACCGGACCCACCGTTGCACCAGGTTTCGTTTGAACTTGGTTGTTAATATCGATACAGCCGGCATAATCCCCCGCTAACCCTTGGCGTACATCACTGGCGCCAGATCCAAAGTCGAGCAGTTGAAAGTTACCTGGCCCCATAGTAGTTTGATTTTGATCCGCCATTTTTATGGCGTAGGTTTCACCAAAATTGTAGCCTAGGTGATGGGTGGAACCACTTCCTGCTGAGCTGTCAGCACACACGGCTACAGGCACCACGTTACACACGACGGTAAGGGCTGCACTAGGACCGGCGACGGCACTGGCTGAAACGGTTTTGTTGATACCAAACATCTGCACAAAGTAATTCGCGAGTGGCATATTGCTCACTTTGACCCTGACATAGGTATCACCCGTTGTGACATAAGAGGGGTCTGGAAAAGTTTGCGGATCATTAGAGAAAAACACAGAGATACTCGCACTGCCCATGTCCATTTCTGTGTTACCAGTAGCCGTTGAAACCGTGGTTAGCGTGGTATTGATGGCGGCAGTCACTTCGGCATTGGTTTTTCCGTTGACCAGCAGCAGTGCACCAGAGAGCGCGGCGGCATCAACACTGTTCTGTAGGCGTGATTTGTTTAATATGGTGTGATTCACATCGAGGCTGAAAGCGGCAAAACCAAACAGCAACAGCAGTGATGCAGTGACCAGCACTAACACCATCCCTTGTTGCTTTTTATAACCCTTGATATTGCTTTTAACGCTGTTCATCATGCCTCCAAAGAGAGTTTTATGGGGTAACGATCTGCAAGGTTTGTGATTTACTCTGTTCACCCTCTATATTTTTTGGGATTTTAGGACTGTTGTAGATCAACAGTGCAGCCTGAGCCCTTTCACCACTAAAGTCGGGCACATAACCGGAGTTTTGTACACTGGCTTCGCTGTTATAAGTCTGCTCGGCTCTTAAGCTTGCAACGGTTTGCCCCAGCGGTTCCGGTGAGTGATTTACACACCCCACCATGGTGATCAGTGTGGCAATGATTAGTGTGATTATTTTCATCGGTTTGATCCTCATAAGCTGTGACCAAATTTGCCTTCAGGGCCGCCACGTTGGTCGCTGCTGATTATCTCTTCGGTGACAGATTCATTTTCACTCTCTTCCACTTTATTGATTTCAGCGCGTTTACCCAGCAGATAGAACTCAAGGTCGTTAGGCTCTACAAACCCATCGGTGGGTAGCGTGATTTTGTCTCTATCAACCGGTTTGGCCAGTCGAGGAGTGACTAAAATAATCAGCTCGGTCTCGCCTTTGATGTACTCTTTACTAGTAAACAGTTGCCCCAATACTGGAATATCACCAAAACCTGGAATTTTACTGTTAATGTCTCGAATGTTTTCGCTCAATAGCCCTGCAATACCTATGGTTTGCCCATCGGCCAGCTCTAGGGTGGATGAGACACTTCTTTTGGTCAGCGGTGGGATGACATAGGTGGCATTACCGCTTCCTGGAGTAATGGTTAACGAGCTGGTATTGGCAATTTCACTGACATTGACGGACAAATTAAGGTTGATCTTTTTATCGCTCAGCACGTGAGGGATAAAGGTTAGTCCGACCCCATACTCTTTATATTCAATGGTAATACCGTCATCGTCTGGAACTGGAATGGGGTACTCTCCCCCCGCTAAGAATTCGGCTTGCGTGCCACTTAGCGCGGTTAAGTTAGGCTCTGCCAGTACTTTGGCGACCCCATTTTGTTTAGCCACATCTAGCGCTAAGGTAAACAGGGTACTGCTATCGACAAAAGTGGCTAAGAAACCCGAGCTATCTACGCCTGGATTATTAAATACCGGTTGAACGGCCCCGTTTAAATCATCGATGATTCCGCCAGCGGTGGTGGCTCCCCAACCGACATTGCTGCCTTGATTGAAAAAGTGGAAGTTGGAGTCAAAGCGGCGAACTAAGCTACGTTGAACTTCTGCAACGGTGACCTCTAACATCACCTGATGGGCTCCACCAATCGTCATCAAGTTAATGATGGCGCTACTGGACACATTCTCGTTGGCTTTCTCTTGGTCGATGGCGTTATCAGCGGTGTAGGTTTGGGCAATTTTTATCACCATATCCATCACCGATTGGCTGCTCACTTTTCCGCTGAGGATCAGTTTGTTTTGACTGCTGTGTACTTTGATAACTTCACTGGGCAGAAACTCAAACAGCTTGGTTTTTAGGCTATTGAGATCATGGGTGACCTCTAAGTTGAGCGACTCAATCAGGACACCTTTACTGTCCCATGCCATTAAGTTGGTTGAGCCTAGTTTTTTACCAATTAAAAACACCTCATTGGATTTGAGCATCACAATATCCAGCACTTCGGGATCACCCAGCGACACTCTTTTGGCTTTGGCAGGCAAATTGATGTGAATCGATTTGTGGTGAGGAATCGTAATCGTCTCCCCCGCTTGAGTATTCGCATGAATAAGGGGGCTGCTTAAAAATAGCGTTAATAGTAGTAGTCGTATTAGCATCATATCCTCCTTACTCTTTCACTTTGATACTGGTTTTGTCAGTACCTTTGATGATGGTGACCGTCGGTGTCACGATACGTCGGCGAACCACTTTCTCTTTTTCTGGTTCAAACGGATTACGCAGGGCGAGTTGAATCTCCCCTTTACCTTTTGCTGTGAGTAACTTCTCTGCTTGTAGTGGAGTGACCTCTAAGGTGACGGCGCGAACTATAACGGGTTTATTGGCGTCAGTTTTGGCCGACTGATCCACTGCTAATACGCGAATGTCTTTCAATACCGTGGTGGTGGTGACACGCTTGTTACGATTGACGGTATTGAGTACATCGACTTTGTTACCTGGCAGTAGAAACCCGGCCACCCCGATGACATCGTTAACTCGAATGGTCACTGCACGTTTTGATTTTGGAATCAGTGCCGCTAAGGTGGCACCATCCCCAGTTGAGAGGACTCGTTGGCGACTGATGATCTCATCTTGGTAGATGTGGTTTGCCAGTACTTTTCCTAGAATTTCTTCGGTATCAGTAAATTGGTTGTCGCTTAACCAATCCTCTTCAATTAACTTAGGTTTGAGGTGTTTGTCTTCAATGACCGTCCCTGATGGAATGTCAATGGCGGCAATGATGATCGGCTTGCGTATCACCACTTCGACCTCTTCGGTCGGTTGTATTTGGCCTGAAATCCACTTTTGTGCGACAAATACCGCTGCTAGTCCTAGCACAACGGACACTAAAAACAGTAAGGCGATATGACTTTTACTCATTCGTGCCTCCTATCCTCTATCGTCAGCAGCAAAGTAGAGTGCCCATGCTTGCTCAAGTAGTGAGGATGTAATAACCGAGTCGAGTTGTTCAAAGGTAATGATGTCTCGACAGATGTTGAGTATGTCTCTGGGTAAGTAGGGGTAGTAATGGAAATTGGCTTCTCGATGCAAAAATCGAATCTTGTTGAAGTAATCCCCTTCCAGAGTAATGTCCATTCGTAAACTGGTCTCTTGCCACAAAGCTCGATAATCACTTTCGGTTAAGGACTCAAATTGAATTTTGTATCCCAAACGGCGCAGAAAGGCGGGATCCGCAATTTCGTGTGGGCTTAAGTTACTTGAAAAAACCAGTGTCACTTTAAACGGCACCGTGATCTGTTGGCCATTGGGAAGGGCAAAGTGATCCTCTTTGGTTTCCATAGGGACGATCCATCGATTGAGCAGAGTTTGCACTGGCATTGGCTGCCGACCTAAATCGTCGACGATCAGCATGCCGTTGTTGGCTTGCATCTGTAGCGGCGCTTGTAGGGACTTGGTAATGCTGTCTTGATTGACCTCCAGCATCTCCATGGTGAGCTCTCCCCCCACTAAAATATTCGGACGGTGACAGAGCAACCAGCGACGGTCGTGATGATCAATGAGCTGCAGAGGCACTGAGTTATCTTCATTTAAATATGGCTTATGATGCAGAGCGCTAAATAACTTAATAATATTCCCTTCGGCATAAATCGCATGAGGGATGAAAATGGTATTTTTAAATGCACTAGAGAGCTTTTTAGAGATGTAACTTTTCCCCGTTCCTGAGTCGCCATAAAGAAGCAGAACTTGACCAGAGTTGAGTGCAGGCCCTAACTGAGTAATCAGCTGCTGTGCACCTGATACATCAAACATCGCCATCTCTAAGGTTTCTCGGGTGATATTTCCCGCTTCTTGGATGTCCTGCTGCTTGACGACCTCGGAGTACTCCTCAATGGGAATGGGAACAGGGCCTAAGTAGGTATCAATTTTTGCAATATGTTGCGCCGATTCAGCACCTTTAGTAGAGAGGGCGTAGAGAACATTTTTTCGAATCGCTTGCGAGTTGTGCTGGGTTATTTCGGGCTGATAGATCTCAATCATCGCTTTCTGTCGCAGAGATTGAATCAGCTCCTCAATAATACGGCTGATGATGCCCATCTTTTGGGAAAGCTGAATAATATCAATTCGAGGGGTAGCCAAAAGGTGTTTTAGCAGCAGCTCTTCAAGAATATTTGTCGGTATATTTAACGCCTCTTTGGTGGTCGGAACCGCCGGCGGCTTGATCTGAGGAACCTCAATGGCTCTCTCTTCAATATTCATTGCTTTGCTCATAACTGCTCCTTAAAGGGATAGGAACTCAAACAGTGCCATACCAAGAACAACGGATGGAGCAAAAGGCATGACTAACTTACTCTCAGTGCTTTGCAATGGATCACGCCCTAAGTGGACGGCTCGGTACTTCACTTTTTGATACAGTTCATTGACACTATAAGGCTGCATGGCAGTGTGTTGAGCTAACACAAACAGGGCGACAATACCTGCCGACAAACTAATACATAGGGTAACTGGCATGATATTGCCCCAGCCGACTAAACATCCTACAGCGGCTAACAGTTTGACATCGCCAGCAGCCATTGCTTTGACCACATAGAGACAGAGTCCCCCGGAAAAGAGAGCGATGCCTCCTAAAAGAGAGTGTGTTGCTGCTACCGTCCAACTTATTTCGGTGAACCAGTTTGCGACGGCTGAGAAAATAAGTAGCAACACCCATCTGTTTGGTATGCGGTTATCACGTAAATCAAATATCGCGATAACACACAGGATTAACCAACTGCCAATAATCATAATGTTTCCTATAAAGGCGTAACAATGCCCTCAATTATCCATATTGATTAAGGTGTCGAACCATCAGAAATATTACCCACGATGGCGGTTAATTTTGTTCCAAGTGCGCCGAACCCGGTTGAGAAAAGACCAAACAGAACCGTTGCAATGACCGCAGCGCCAACAACATACTCGACAATGGTTAAACCCTCTTCGTCGGCAATGAACGCTTTAATGTGCTTAATTAATGTATTCATGATATTTCTCCTTTCGTTTGCTTACTAATAACGAATAAGCAACGTAATTTAATCTTAGTGCTCTGAAAGTAGGGTGGTTAGGACTATTTTGTTAACAGATGGTAAAATTTTGTCCTATATTTAAGATGAAACATCACAATTGAGAACATTATTATGAGAATTATTAATAAC
>NZ_JAKJSQ010000062.1:0-21960 GCF_050337105.1 Aliivibrio kagoshimensis | reverse complement strand
TAACAATACAGTACGCTGATAAAAAATAAAGCAATTAAAGTTCATAACGGTTATTAGCAATATGATTTATGGCTATGAGATAGAGTGTGGTTAGCTTGTCTATCATTTTCATGACTTAATCTCTTTTAAATTAGAACTTTATTGCCCTTAAATAAATGCACCCACGTGCATAGCGTACTCTTTTGTTCACCTCTACAAAGAAAGTCAAAATAATTAACATTTTCTAAACCTTAGTAATATAATGGTTACGAAAAAATGAATATGTACTTAAGTTTGCCGCTATATGACCGCTATACTATATAGTGTCGTATTTTTCGATTCCCCCCGTTTTTATTGACTAACCATTGGTACATTATGAATCCAATTCTCATCGGTGTTTTGCTGTTAACCATCTCTCTTATTTTTGCACTGTATCGTTTCTTTTCAGTGGTAAAACAAAATAAAGCAAAGCTGGCTGAGAAACAGAAAAGTGTGAATGCTTATAAAAGAGCTCTGGATGAGGCAAAAAACGCTGAGCTTAAAGAGAAAATTTACAAAGCAAAAACTGGACACACTGCCACGCAAGTCTATTTGGCCAAAGAGTGTGAGCTTAGTAATACTAAAAAAGCGATATATTGGTATGAGATGGCAGCAAAAAACGATAATGAGATTGCAATGCACTCATTGGTGCGACTTTGTGATCACTATCAAAGCGACCCTGAGTTAGTTAAAAAATCCAGATATTGGGGTAAAGTGATCAAAGCGAAAGAGGGGGGGCAAGAGGCAAAGTTGGCCCTGGGTATAGCCCTATTAAAGGGAGATGGTATCGAGGCGGATATCGACAAAGGGCTTGAGATGATCGAAAGTGTGGCTGAGGTTAACTTATTAGACGCGCAACTGTTTATGGCGGATTGGTATGTTGCCCAAGCGAATCCCAAACCTTCGGTGCCACTCTCTATTGAGTGGAATACCAGAGCAGCGAATAATGGATCCGTTGATGCCCAAATCAGCTTAGGTAAGCAACACAGTTCAGGAAATGGCATTGCTGTCGATTTAAAGAAAGCGACCTATTGGTTTGAACTTGCTGCAGAGTCTGGTAGTGCTCCTGCTCAATTCTATGCTGGCAATATCTCTGCTGGACAAACTGAAAAAGGCAATTCAGTGGCGTATATTTGGTTTTGGTTAGCCAGTAAAAATGGCGTCGACGAGGCTGTTCAAAGACGTGACACCGTGGGAAACCAACTCAGTGTGGATACGGTTGTTGGTTTGCAAGGGATGGTTAAATCACTCTTTAATAAGATGAAACAAGGAAAGATGGCGAAACACTCTGTGATCAAAGCGTTTGATAAGCTCTATGGCAGAGAGAGTTATTTCCCAGAAGATCCAGAACCTGAAGAAGAGGTAGAATCTGCAGGATCAGAAGATGCACCGACAGAAGAGAAACCAGTAAGCCGCCAATCTGTTAACTATAGCCAAACCTCAATGGACAGTGGTTCTCAGAAAAAAGAGACCAAATGATCATAAAAAAACGAACTGCATACACAGTTCGTTTTTTATTATGTAGTGGACTTTACGCTTAATGGGTATGAGCGGCAGCGTCACCTTTGTCAGACATGTCCATTTTTTTCATACCCGTCATCACTTTTTTAACGGGAACGGTTAACGATTGCGTTTCGCCATTGGCAAACGTCAACGTTAACGGGATTGCTTCTCCCTCAACTAATTGCTTCTTCAATCCAAATAACATGATATGCAGGCCACCCGGCTTTAACACTGTGCTCTTATGAGCTTCCACTTTGATGTTCTCAACTTGACGCATTTTCATCATGCCTTCAACCATAGTGTGGTTGTGCAGCTCGACGTTATCGGCAACGTCAGAAGAAGCTGATATTAAGGTTCTCTGTTCCATCTTATGGTTTTCAAGTGTTAGGAAAATAGCACTATTAGGAACATTCGGAGGCGTAGCACGAGCGTATGGGTCAACGATGTTGACATCGCCATTAGCAAATGCGAATGAACTGGTGAATAGTGCAACGAGCGTGAGTGCTTTAAGTTTCATTATGGCTCCCCTTGAGAACTTAATTGGTTATTTACGACCTCAATGATTGGGGCCGGATCGAGAGTATGTGGCACTTTTTCAACTAAAGTACCGTCAGGTTTTAAAAAGTAGAAATAAGAGTTGTGATCAACGGAGTACTCCATCGCTGAGTCTTTGAGTTCCGCTTTGGCAAAAAGTACCCCATAAGTTGCGGCAAGCTGATTGGTTTGCTGCATGGTGCCTGTCATACCGGTAATATTGGGATGAAAGTAGTTAGCGTACTCTTGGGACTTCTCTGATGTATCTCTTTCTGGATCTAAGGTGATGAATATAGGCCATAGCTGCTGCAGTGTCTCTGGCGGTAATTGATTCAGGGCTGCCGACAGAATGGCCAAAGACGTCGGGCATACGTCAGGACAGTGACTGTAACCGAAGTAGACTACGCGCAATCGAGAGTCGTCTTGGTTGTACAAGTTTACTGGTTGGCCGTTACTCGATAACTGGCCTAATGCAGCTTGAGGTAACTTCGCCATTTCAGGTTCTGGTTGTTCAATGATATAACGCGCGCCGATGCCCAGAAATAGTGCAATGATAGCGACAATAAACCAGATCTTTTTCATTAGTTCATCCTTACTGAAATATAAACTTTCTGATCACTATTTTTTATAGAGCCTATCCATTCTAAGGTATTTTCAATACAGATAGGCAGAGTGATGTCTCCAACATAGAGTCCTTGTTCACTTCTTTTTAACAGTAGCTTGTACGATCCCATTTCCATTTGGTTACTTTGTAATTCAAGTAACAGAGTGGGGGAAGCTGAAGGCCAATCAACGGTAATTTGACTCGGTTTCAGTGGGTGGAGTTGGTCATCTTCTAAGGTGATGGTCGCGGGGCCTTGTTGACAAGCTGCACGGCTAAGTGGGCAATAGGTGTGGATCTCTTGGTCACTACTTTTAATCTGTTTAATGATATCAGGCACATAAAAGCCTACGATCATCGTAGTTACGATCAATGCGATAGGGGCAAGGTTACGTAGTTTGAAAGACATAATCGTTATTGTTAGAGAATTTATTGAATTCTATCACTGAGGTGAATGGATGTAGGTAACCTTGTGATTTTTTTGTGAGCGAGGTAGGAGAGTGATGAAAAAGGCAGAAAAATCTGCCTGTTAGTGAAGTTTTTATACTTTTTCAGCTCGCTTGCCAATCTGCTCTAATGACCAGACAAGAACGACGCCGAATATCATGGCGATTACCCCCCAAACTAATAGGGCGGGTTGACCCGTGACTGACTCAAAATCGAACGGGGATAGGTTCTGTGTAAGAAGAGGGACTTGCTCGCCTTTGGAGTTGGTTCTCCACGAGATGGTCTCTTTCCATGGCCAAATTTTCGGAAGAGTGCCTAGCATTAATCCTGTTAGGAAGGTGATGGTAAGGTCTCTGAAATGGCGAAACAGATAAGAGAGTACGTGTGAGAAGGTTAATAGACCGACCAAACATCCCATTGCAAAAGTCAGTAGCAACACAATATCAAACGATTTGGCGGCAGACAGAATGGGCGTGTACATACCTAGTAGCAATAATATAAAGCTGCCGGAGATACCAGGTAAGATCATCGCGCAAATTGCGATAGTACCAGCGAAGAAAAAGGTCAGTGTTGATGGCGTCAAAGTGATGGGACTGATTGAGGTAATGGCGTACGCAAAAATAGCACCTCCAATCAATGCGATGATTTTAGGTAACTGCCAGTTGTCGACCTGTTTAATCATATGAACCACAGAGATCATGATCAAACCAAAGAAAAATGACCATAACGGAATAGGGTGCGTTTCTAGCAACCATGAGATGAGTTTGGCTAAAGAGAAGATGCTGGTTAGTATGCCTGCAAACAAAGTGATTAAGAAAAATCCATTTATATAGTTAAAGGCCACTTTGAATCCCTCTCTTCTCCATAAAGAAAATAGATGAGGATTTACTCGACGGATACTTTCGATCAGGGTGTCATATATGCCGGTAATAAAGGCAATAGTACCGCCAGATACGCCGGGAACAACGTCTGCTGCCCCCATTGCCATGCCTTTAAAAAAAGTAGATAACTGACTCATATAATTGAAGAACTTCCTATTATTGTAGATATTAATTATATTATACCTGATGAGTATAGTATTTTTTAAATTATATTGATGAGGGGTATCGAATGATTCTATTTAGATTATTTATCGAGGAATGACCACTTAAACGCTTCATAAAATGTCTGTTTTGCGTCGGACTTAATGACTAAACCATTACTCGACAATAAGGTGTCGAACGGCCAGGTTAACACCTCTTGTATTGATGACCGCAACATAAAGTGATTATGGTAAAACCGACGTTGAAAAAGAGGCAATGATACCGAACGGCGAGAAACTAAAAGCGTATCAAGCAGTAGGGTTCGAGACTTGGGGTCACAAAAAACCATATGGGTTGGTTGGGAGCTACCCAGTATCGGCGTTTGCAGCAGTTGATGCTTCCAGCAATCAGGGGTGTTTGATGAAAGCGAATTATCAAAGGTGATGTCACTTCGTTTTTGAATCACTTCGGTCGTTGCATAAAACAGGGCGTCGGGAAATTGCAGCCACCAATCAGAGAGGTGGAGTGTTGGCGTATAGGTCGGGTAGATGACCGCACTGACTTCACCAAGGTTATCAATGCTTGATTTTAACGAGTCAGTGAGTGCCACGGGGGAATGGACCACGAGTTTATTACTATCGAGTTTAACAATGTGCATCTGCTCAACAGTGTGAGAGAAGAAGTGATTATTAGGCTGTTGATAGTACCAAAGTCGCTCCTTGCGCCATTCGATAAAATCCATTTGTCCTCCGTCTGTTGTCTCGCTTCCTGCGTCTTACATCAGTTAAGTTGATGAACCTTAGCACTTTCTATGATTAATGTCTGGTTACATATCCTTTGAGATCTCTCTGGCCATAATTTTAGCTTCACTGCGTATACATTCATTGAGGGGATTGAATCCAGAATCCTTTCTCCAGATAAAAATTAGGCGTCGTTCAATCTTCAATTTTGAAACAGGAAGAATGCTAAGCGTACCGGCCTCAACCTCTCTGATGACATCTAAATAAGGGAGGCAAGATAGGTAGGTCCCTTTAGCGACTAAGGTTCTAAGAATTGGGACATGTTCATACTCACGATAAACACAAAGCTGATCAACAAGGTTCTGTATTGCATAATCAAAGGCTTTTCGAGTGCCAGCGCCATCTTCTCGTAATACCCACTTTGCCTGCATCAGCTGGGTAGCGCTGACATTATCAAGCTTTGCATAAGGGTGTGAAGAGGAGCAGACAATGACTAAATGGTCATTACACCACGTCTCTTGTTGAATGCGGCTATCGTCACATCGACCCTCAATGATTCCCATGTCATAGGTATAATCAAGCACCCCATCAATCACTTTTTGAGTGTTTTTAATTTTTACAGCTAATCGAAGTTCTGGAAAGTCAGTATCAATTTTACTGATTAAGTCCGGCACTAAGTGTTCCGCTGCGGTTTGACTACAGCCAAGCCTGACTTCTCCACTAATAACATGCTGATCATAAAAGCCTAGTTCAATTTGCTGAGCATCAAATAATAGACTTTTTGCTTTTGGTCGAAGCCAAGTTCCCCACTGAGTGAGCACCATTCGTTTACCTTGTCGCTCGAACAGTGGACGGCCCAACATCTTCTCTAATTGGGAGAGGGACATGCTTGTTGCTGATTGAGTTAACGAGAGGTGATCAGCCGCATTGCTAACGCTTCCTAGAGTGGCAACAGATTCAAATACAGCAAGTTGTTTAAGGGTGTATTTCATTCATTACGTCCATGATTGAGGGGGCATCATTATATGTTTTGCAGCCGTTTTAAGGTATCACATTCCTATCAAATTTATTGATTGGTGACCTAAAAATTCTCAATTTATTTTATGAATTTTATTTTGTTAGATTTGAATCACCCCGAGACGTAATGAGGGGCAGTCATTCATACATTCACAATAAGGAAAATAAATGAGACTTGTATCGCATGCTCAAATTGAGCCATCTTCTTACAGTATTCCAGAAGAGATGACCGTTGCGGCAGAGGAGTATGGTGTTAGTAAGGCAAGGAAGGCATCTAAAACCACTTTCTCATTAGCGGTCACTGCTGGCGTTTTTATTGGTATCGCTTTTGTTTTTTATACAACAGTGACGACGGGAGCTGCCAATGTCCCATGGGGATTTACCCACTTTCTTGGAGGTGTGGCGTTTAGTTTAGGTCTTATCTTTATTGTGGTGTGTGGTGGAGAGCTGTTTACCAGTACAGTGCTTACCACGGTCGCCAGAGCAAGTGGTGTCATTAATAACGGCCAAATGCTCGCGGTTTGGGTAAAGGTCTACTTCGGTAATATGTTAGGAGCTGCCCTACTGGTCGCTTTAGTCAGTATGGCAAAGCTTCATTTGCTCGGTGGAGGGATGTGGGGATTGAATGCTTTAACGATCGCCCAACATAAACTGCATCACACCTTTCTTCAGGCTTTTGCTCTGGGAGTGCTGTGTAACATTTTGGTCTGTTTAGCTATCTGGATGACATTTAGCACTAAAGATATGTTAACAAAAGCATTCTTGGTCATTCTGCCAGTAGCGATGTTCGTTAGCACAGGGTTTGAACATAGCGTAGCCAACATGTTTATGGTGCCTATGGGCATTGCGATTAAAACGTTTGCAGGTCCTGAATTTTGGACCCAAATTGGCGTCGCCCCAACCACGTTTTCAGACCTTAACTTCTATCAGTTTTTTACTGCAAATTTAATCCCAGTCACCCTAGGCAATATTGTCGGTGGAGGCCTGTTCATTGGTCTTGGCTATTGGACGATTTATCGAAAGCCACAACTAGCCACACTCAAAGGAGTGCCGAGTAGTCAAGATCAACCCAATCAGAATCCATCTATTAGCAACCCACTTAGCCAAGTTATCAAATTACATTCAGGAGAGAATAAGATGAACACTAGTTTTGAAGCGTTTGAAGTTCGCAGCCACATGCAACCAGCAACCCTTGTCTTCCAACAAGATGCTCTGTTACAAGATGCTATCGATAGATTAATTGAAACGAGTGAGATCGGTGGACCTGTTATTGATAAACATGGCCGTCTAGTCGGTTACCTATCAGAGCAAGACATTTTACGAGAATTATGGAATCAAGATTTTGTGCCTAAAGTTGACAAATGTGTGGGTGACGTGATGGAGGTGGAGTTAACGACATTTACCCCTTACGACAGCTTAATTGATATCGCTGAGTATATGGCGATTGATAAAGAGAGTGTCTATCCGGTTAATCAGAGTGGGTACTTACTCTCTTATTCCGATATGGATTTAGAAGCAAGAACAAAAGCAGCCAAAGTACATAGACCGAAAAGTTACCCTGTAGTAACAGATGGACTGTTAGTGGGGATTATTTCAAGACACCATGTATTAAAAGCGTTTCGCTCGACATTTGCTGAGACGACCCCCGCTTAATAAAAAGTAACAATGCATGAGGCCGAGTGTTGGGAAACCACATTCGGCCTTGTCACTTTTGCATTGATCGACATTAATACAATGTGTTACCGTTATTGTATACAAACCCATCATGGAGAGAGCAATGACATATCAAGTTTATTTATCAGGAGAGATACATTCCGATTGGAGAGAGCAGATTATTCAAGGCTCGGCGCAAGCGGGTTTAGTGGTCGAATTTAGCTCTCCAGTGACCGATCATGATCTCAGTGACGCTGCTGGTGATGTGCTGGGTGTCGGTCAGAGTCACTTCTGGCGTGATCACCAATCTTCTAAGGTCAATGCCATTCGCACTAAAACGCTGATTGAGAAGTGCGATATTGCTATTGTGCGTTTTGGGGATAAATATAAGCAATGGAATGCCGCTTTTGATGCGGGTTACTGTGCGGCGTTAGGTAAGCCTTATATCACTCTGCACAGTGAAGAGTTGATCCACCCACTTAAAGAGGTGGATGCGGCGGCAATGGCATGGGCTACGACACCGCAGCAAATTGTTGAAGTATTACGTTACGTTATCAGTGCTAAATAGAGGCGTTAGCGATTAATGGGTAGGGGAGTTTGCTGTTTTACCTGCCCAAACGCGAAGCTTGACTCAATGGCAGCAATGTTTGACAGCCTGGTGAGATCTTTACGAATAAAGTGCTCATAACTTTTTAGGGATTCACTGACGACTCTTAATAGATAATCATGATTTCCCGTCATCAAAAAACACTCAATAACGTGATCAAGCTGATCGATATTGGCCTCAAATTTCTTCATATTTTCTTCACTAGGTTTATCCAGTTTCACCAATACAAAAACATTAATCGGTACCCCACACTGCTCCTGATCGACATGGGCATGATAACCACTGATGATGCCTCTCTCTTCTAATGCTCGAACACGACGTAAACAGGGAGAGGGAGAGAGGGAGACTTTATCGGACAGCTCTTGGTTGGTTAAACGGCCATTTTTTTGTAATTCTGTAAGGATGTTTTTATCTATCTGATCCAAAGTTAACTCCCTTGAAATTGGCAGTATTTATTAATACATGATTTAAAAGTAGCAAGATCTACCAATATTGCTATTTATATAGGCATATTTAGCAATCGAAACCACATGAACTTTCCTAAACTTATAATAAGTTACTCAACAAGGAAGGTGTCATGAAGGTTTCAACTCAACTGAGTCCACTAAGAAAAACCACTAAACACGAAAAAGCGCAGGCGTTAGCGATTGAACAGGCTGAACATTTTGGTCTGGACCCCAACTCGGAATTTGGGGCTTCTTTGGTCGAACTGGCGACGACGCTATACCAAGCCAATAGTAAAACTCACGACTTATGGGGCATTACTATTGAAGGATTAAAAGAGTTGGATAGAAGCGATCGTATAGCATGGTTTAATGCGAAGCGTTTTTTATCGTTTCAAATTGCCAAAATTCTAGATAACCTGCAAAACCCGATGCGAGCGACTTATCAATCCATCGCCACTAGCAACGGCCATTTTGCCTCTAAAGGCGCCTACCCCATTTTTGATAATGTAGCCGCTATTTTTTCTGCTAGCCCAGTGATCACTCGAACCGCAACTTACCTTTTTGCCTGTACTGAGTGGGTAGAAGATGCGTTTAATGGCCGAGAACCTCTGCATGATATCTACTCTCGATTGCTGAATCCGACCTCCATCAGCTTGGCTAACCATATGGTGGATATTGAAGCCGGTGAATTAGCCAACCAATATCTGGCGTGGAACTTCAATTCAGGTATGGCCGCTATAGATGGCCTGTTGAGCCATTTACTGGGTCGTGAAGATATCGTCGTGGCTTCTCGAAATATTTATGGTGGTTCGTACCAGTTACTTGAAGATTGGTATGCGCGTTCGTCAAATCTCGATGTTGCCATCGAGTGGGTTGATGGCTACACCGACGCCGATTTCTTACAAGGTATTGAGCAAGCGGAAGAGAAATACGCTGATCGCATCGCTGATGGTCGTCAGATCTATGTCTATTTAGAGTCGCCATGTAACCCACATGGTTTTGTTCTGGATGTGGCGGGGATCAGTAGAGTGACTCACGAAAAAGATTGGATGGTCATTGCCGATACTACAGTTGGTACGCCATTTTTACACCCAGTATTAAAACGTGATGATCCCATGGAACGTCCAGATTTTGTGGTGCATTCATACACCAAAGAGCTAGCGGGATCGGGGACCACGACGGCGGGTGTGGTGATCGGTAAGAACGAACATATGTTTATTCCCAAAGGTGATCAAATAGAATTGACTAAAGCCAATGGCAAGAAGGTCACCATCAACTGGAATGAGACCCTGTTTTGGAATGTCTACTACATCAAAGGGGCATTCCTTGATGCCGATAAGGCATTTGATGTGCTCAATGGTATGAAAACCTATGAGCTGAGGGTGGTGCAAAAAACCATTAATACACTCGCCTTAGTTCGAATATTTGATAAACATCCGGACATTAATGTGTCATGTCCAGCACTGCCAGAAAACCCTAATTATGAGCAACTGCAATCGAATATGCATTTGGGTTTTCCGGCATCACTATTTACTATTGATATGGAGGGGAGCAGTAAACGACCACCTATAGAGTCCAACGTGTTTAAACAGTTTTTTGACATGTTAGAACCCGCGATTGGTATGCAGGTGAGTTTAGGTCAAACCAACACGGTGGCGTTGTGCCCCGCGATGACCACTCATTCAGAACTCTCTCGAGAGGCGCTTAAAGAGGCGGGAATAGAACCGACCACCATGCGAATATCGGTTGGCTTAGAGGATCCTAGAATGTTCATTAGTCACATTCAAAAAGCCGCGCAGCTTTCCATCGATAATGCCCACCCTGATTTTTCGCAGCTCTTCCCATGTGCGTCGGAGATTGATGATATCTATCAACAGACCTATTTGGAGGTACAACTGAAATTCATAAAAAGTTTACCGAGTTACGAGCAATTGTCGCGCTAGTGGCGCGTAACATTCAATAAGAGGTAATACGATGTCGGCCAATGCGGTGTGCATTGGCCGACTTGGTTTTGTTTTCCCACAGGGTTTATTGTTACGCTATTGTCCCCATGCGCAGATCGTCCATTGTGGGTAGTTATTGGCTGCTTCTTTAAGCTGGCTACAGGGATTTATCAGTACGACATCGTCAGCGTGCAGACACATGGATAGATCGTTAATTGAGTCGGTATAAAAGGTAATGTGTGCATCGGATTTATGATTGAGGTGAAGCCACTGTTTCAAGCGCGTGACTTTGCCTTCTCTATAGGTTGCAATGCCTTCTATGTCGGGCAGGTAATAGCCTTGTTTACACTGTAAATCGATAGCTAAAGCGTCATTGATGCCTAAACGTTGAGCCACCTTTTTGACAATGAAACTAACCGAGGCTGAGACGATTAAGGTATCGGACTGTTGCTGTTTAAGTTGGGTAATTAATCGTTCGGCTTCTGGAAATAGCATGGGCAAGATGCAGTTATCCAGACACTCATCGACCAGTTGTTCAATCTGTTTTATTGGCATCGTTAATAACGGAGACATAGCAAAGTTAAGATATTGCGCCATGTCGAGCTTACCTTGCGCATAAAGCGTCATTAAACGGCGGTCTTCTTTTAAAAAGTCAGGGGTTGTTATTACCTCTTTGTTCACAAGAAATTGATTCCAGATCATGGCGCAATCGCCGTTGATCAATGTTTCATCAAGGTCAAACACATAGACATGGTTACGCATTATGCTGCACTCACAGGTTGAAGTTCATTGAGGTTAAACATCAACTCAAGTTGACTGCCTGGTTCTAACAAGCGTTCTGATGATCGATTTAACAAGTCCACAGTCAATTCACACCCTTGGGTGGCGACCTGGTAGCGAATAACACTGCCTAGGAGCTGGTGGTTCTTTACTGTGACTAAGGTTGGATCAGACACATGGCTGCCATAGACTCTGCCCGGTTCACGAACATAGATCGACTCGGGGCGAATGGCGACTTTTGAATCAACATGAATACCAAACAGATCCTTGGCCTTTCTGGCTGAGACTAAATTATATTGCCCCATGAAACTCGCGGCGAACTCATTGATTGGCTTAGTATAGATCGTTTCTGGGCTGCCCTCTTGAACAATCTTTCCTTGATTCATTAAGAAGATGCGATCAGACATGGTCATTGCCTCTTCTTGATCGTGGGTCACAAAAACAGTGGTGAGGTTCAGCTCTTTCTGAATATCACGAATTTGCTGACGAAGGTGTTTACGGATACGGGCATCCAGAGCTGAAAGCGGTTCATCGAGCAGTAGAATTTGTGGTTTAACGACGAGAGCACGGGCTAATGCTACACGTTGGCACTGACCGCCAGACAGTTGGTGTGGGTATTGATGCTCCTTGCCTTTTAGCTCAACTAAATCAATTACTTTAGCGACCTTATTGGCGACTTTTTCTGCTGACACCTTCTGCATTTTCAAACCAAAAGCAATATTACCTTCAACGGTCATGTTGGGAAAGAGTGCATAGGATTGGAACACCATGCCAATCCCTCTTTTTTGCGGGGGCTCATGGGTGATATTTTTGCCGTTCACTTTTATCTTGCCACCATCAACCTGGTTCAGCCCAGCTAAACTTCGCAGCAAGGTGGATTTTCCGCAGCCACTGGGACCAAGCAGAGTGACAAACTCCCCTTTTTCAATGGTGAAATCGATGTTCTCAAACACAGTATTACTATCAAATCGTTTGGTTAACTGTTTTACGTTTACATAACTCATTATTGCGCTCCTCGGCTAAAACGGCTGGCTAGCCAAGTTAATAAGAAAATAAAAATGAAATAGGTCATGACCAAGGCGGAGGTGAAGTGTCCGCTTGTCTGGCGCATGTTATAGAGGTAAACCTGCAACGTTTCGTAACGCGTTCCTACCAAGATATTGGCAAACACAAACTCACCAAGCAGAAAAGAGAAAGAGAGAAACAGTGACGCTAATAACCCTTTTTTCAAATTCGGTAAGATAATCAGTAGAAAAGCTTGGGTCGTCGTCGCACCAAGAAGATGAGCGGCATCCATCAAATCGTGCAGGTTGAACGACTCGAAACTGTTGGCAATCGCGCGATACATGAAGGGCAGAGCGATAGTGAAATAGGTGCCAATTAAGATCCATGGGGTACCAATAATGGCAACTGAGCTGTCTGCATAGAGCTGCAACAATCCTACTGAAGAGACCACTGGCGGCACGGCAAACGGTAACAAAATCAGCAGGTTCATCACGACTTTTAGACGAGGAAAGTAGTAAAACACCACAAAAATAGTTGGGATGATCAACACGGAGCTGAGTAATAGCGAGGTGAGCCCAATGAACAGTGAGCGAGCAAAAGCATCAATAAATCGTGGGTCTTGCCACAGCTTCAGGTACCAATCAAACGTAAAGCCATCAGGCAGTATGGTCGCCCCCCATGAGGATGACAGAGAGTAGGCAAAAGTTGCGATTATAGGTACAGACATCATAATCACGATGCCATACACCACACTGTTGTGATAAATCGGATTACTGTTTTGCATGGTAGCTCCTAGAGATTAACCACTGATTAATGCCAGTAATAAAGGCAAGCAGACCAATGAGCACGACTGAGATGGCGGCAGCTAAATTGGGTTCAAGAAACAGATCGCCGGAGACTAAACTGGCGATACGCACAGTGATCACGTTGTAGTTTCCAGAGGTTAAGGCGTAAACACTGGCGTATGCCCCCATTGCATTGGCAATTAAAATGATAAAAGTGCCAAGCAGCGCAGGGGTGAGAACAGGTAAGCCAATGTACAACCAAAACTGTCTCTTACTGGCCCCTAATAGTGCTGAAGCCGCTTGCCAGTCGTCACTCAATGCATCAAACGCTGGGTAGAGCAGCAGAGTGGCGAGAGGAATTTGGAAATAGATATAAATCACCATTAACCCCCATTGGCCATATAAATTGAAATCATCAATTACACCGTATTTTTTCAGGATCAGCGTGACTGCTCCGTTAAAACCCAGAATAATAATGAAAGCAAAAGCTAGGGGTACTCCACTGAAATTGCTGGTCATATTGGTAAAGGCGATCACCCAGTCACGAATTTTGTTATTGACCCTACGCAGGGACGACACCAACAGGGCAGCGATCAATAACCCGATCAAACTTGAGATGATGGAGAGCCATAGGCTGTTGCTAAAGGCTTGCAGTAAAAAAGAGGAGTCAATGATCTCTCGGTAGTTCTCTAGGCTTATTTGATCATCATAAATAAAGCTATTGAGAAAGACCCAAACCATTGGTGCAAGCTGGAACAACACAAATACCACAGAGAATGGTAATAACCACAACAGTGCACGCTTCATTAGACAATTAGCTCCGAGTTGACCGTTTTTTGATGAGTAAGATTGAGCAGCTGACAAATCGTTCCGCAAAGGTGAGTCTGCTTGACGTCAGTGGCCTGATGAGAGAACTTGTCACCAATGACGAACAGAGGAACCTCACGCTCGCAACTCAGTATGCCCCCGTGACTTTTATCGTTATTCATTCCATGATCGCTGGTGATCAGGACTTGATAGCCATCCTCAACCCACTTATCAAGGTAGTGAGAAAGGTAAATATCCACCTGTCGAGCACTGTTTCGATATTGGCTTGAATCCAGACCGAACTGATGACCAGCGTCGTCAATGTTCATCGGATGAATGAGCAAAAAATCAGGCTGGTGGCGGGTTCGTAAGTGCTCAGCATCCACAAACAAAGTGTCATCTGGGTAGTGGTCGAGATGGTAAAAACAACCATGTTGAATATTCAATGTTTTATCGTCAGTAAAGCGATCGCGAACGGCATTATAGGGCGTTCGATTGTAGAGCTCACTCATCCAATGGTAGGCGGCGGCAGCGGTGGTTAACCCCTGCTCAGTGGCTAAGCTAAAAACGCTGTGTTGATTAGATAGTCGGGTAATCTCGTTGCTGACAATGCCACTCACTGTGGGAGTGACGCCAGTTAGCAGGCACTCATACAGTGGACGTGATAACGAAGGAAGCTCGGAGGTAATTTTGTATAGCGTTGCTCTTTGCTGCTCAATCAGTGCGTTCAAGTAACCCATGACATCATGGGCTACTTGATAATTGAGTCCGTCAAGAACAACAAGTATGACCTTATTGTTCATTACTGCCTCTTATTTTACGTACATTAAGACGTTTTCTTGCCATTGACGCGGCAGCTTACGTGCACTTTTTTCCCATGTTTTAAAATCAGTGACTGGGTGCACATTGCTGTATTGATCGTTGGATAGCAGTTTGGCTTGAATGGAGGCTGGCAGTTCAATGCTGCTGCGAATTGGGCGAGCGTAACCCGCAGCCAGGTTGATTTGACCTTTGTCACTGAAGATATACTCACGCGCCAGTTTTGCTGCATTTGGGTTTTTGGCGTGTTTATTGATGATGGTGGTATAACCTGAGATCACGGAACCATCTTGAGGGATAGTCACGGTAAAGCGATCTTTACCAATTTGATCGCGGTAGTTTAGTGCGTTGAAATCCCACATAATCGCCACTTCAATTTCACCTTTCTCAAGGTTAGCAAGGCTAGGATCATTCAGGGATATACGCCCTTGCTTGGCCAATTTTTCGAAATAGTTAAGTGCAGGTTTTAGGTTTTTCTCACTGCCACCATTGGCAAAAGCAGCGGCCAGAACGGCGTTGTTTGCTTGTGATGCCGCCCCCACATCCCCTACAGTGACTTTATAGTCTCCCTTTAGGACGTCATCCCAGCTAGTGGGAGCATTTTTTACAAGCTTATTATTGGTGATGAACGAGATGGTGCCGGTGTAAGCGAGTGCCCAGTGGCCCTCTTTATCTTTCGCCCAGTTTGGAATGTCATTCCAGGTGGTTGGTTTATAGGCTTGTGTTACCCCTTTCTTTACTGCAATACGCGCAAAGGCAAAACCAACATCACCAATATCGGCCGTTGCGCTTTTTTTCTCGGCTTCAAATTTTGCAATCTCTTGCGCCGAACTCATGTCAGTATCTTGATGTTTAAGTTGATAGGTATTGTGCAAATCTTTCCAGGTGTCTTTCCAGTTGGCCCAGCTGTCGGGCATTCCAACACTGTAGACTTGCCCCTCTTTCTGGGCTGCTTTAATTAGGCTTGCTAGATCAGTATCCGCAATTGCTGAAGTAGTAATTGCAGCAGTCATCAATGTTGCACAGGTTAATAGGGTTTTCATTGTCGCTATCCTTCTGGACTAGTTCAGTAAGTTCGATAGCTATCCTAAGAAGTAATTATGACGATTTGGGTGAGCTTTTCTTACAGTTACGAGAAGAAACCGTGACACTTTTAAGTCTGAGTAATTTACATGTTCTGTCACAAAACGGTTATATATATTCGGTAGATTCAGAATCATTTTTCATCGGAGTTGGGAACACAATGAGATCCAAAGGAACCACTCAACTGAGCATGATCAAACAGTGTATTAAGCAGGAGATTGCGCAGATCGTAACCAAGGGAAATGACAAGCTCCCTTCAGAGCGCGCGTATTGTCAGCAATTTAATACCACAAGAGTGACTATAAAAGATGTGCTGACCGCGTTAGAAACCGAAGGCATTATTTACCGAGAGGAGCGCCGAGGTTGGTTTGTCTCCCCCAAAAGAATTGAATATAACCCGCTGTCACGGGCTCACTTTCATCACATGATTGATGAGCAGAAAAGAGAAGCATCAACACAAGTATTAACCGTCGCGACTGAGCCTGCGCTTGGAGAGGTGGCAAGGGTGTTAAATATGGACCCGCAAGTAACAATGATTCATCGAATAGAGCGGCTAAGGTATGTCGATAACCGAGCGGTGCTGTTTGTCGAAAACTGCCTGATTGCCGATCTGTTTCCCGATATTTTAAAGCAAGATTTGTCTCAGTCATTGACCACGCTGTTCCAACAACATTATGGTTATCAAACTGGGCGCTCTCGCTTTGATGTGATCCCAACGTCCGCTTCAAAAAAAGTGGCAAAAGCCCTTCATTTGGCAGAAGGGCAACAGGTGCTTAAAATTACGCGGGTGAACTACAATCAGCAGTTGCATTTAATGGATTGTGAGTTTGAATATTGGCGACCTGATTCCGTCATGCTCACCATAGATAGTCTTAGCTAGTGCCTTTTAGATGCGTTAACACGTCGCTCATTGTGGAGTGAATTTGGTGACCTAATTGAACAATCTCTTCATTAGGTTGCACTAAGTCAGGAATTTGGTAAGTTTGCATACCCGCGGCAACGGCAGAACGGACACCGTTATTTGAGTCTTCAAAAGCAAGGCATGTTGCGGGGTTCACTTTCAGACGCTCCGCCGCAAGCAAAAAGATTTCAGGGTGAGGTTTGCCATTTGTCACTTCACAGCCTGTGCTTAACACATCAAAAAAATCCAATAATCCAGCCAGTTTTAATTTGATGATGGCGAGCTCTTTGGGGGTTGAGGTAGCCAGTGCAATGGGAATAGATTGTGATCGTAGCCAGGTTAGCAGATCAAGGATGCCTGCTTTAACGGGGATCGCTTGATGATAAACCACACTATGATAGCGCTCCGTCCACTCGTCTCTTAACTGCTCATAATTAAGTTCTGGCCCATATCCTTCACAAATTGTCTCTTCTATTCCTTGAGCGTTTCGGCCAATAATATTGAGATAAACATCCTCAAGGAAGGGCAGAGACAGGACGTCACAAGCTTGCTTAAACGCCTTTTGACAAACTCGTTCTGTATCTAATAACAGACCATCCATATCAAAAACAGCAGCGCAAAATGTCATAAAACCTCCTTAAAATGATGGAGTAGAAGTGTAAGGGTTTTTGGAAGATATGCACGAACTATCATGATGAGGTAGAGTAAGAACATAACCCCTCGAGGCAATAATATGAATACTTCCATTGACGATACGCGCTGCCCTCTTTGCCATCAGAGCAACAGATGCATGGCAAACCAAGATACACCCTGTTGGTGTGCCCGCACTACGATTCCCGAAGCGCTGATTGAGCAAGTGCCTAAGGAGTTAAAAAATCGAGCGTGTATCTGCACAAAGTGTGTTGAGGCATTCAAAGCCAAATCTGTGCATTTCGTCTCACCTAAGCAGTAATAAATCAGAACAAAAAACGCTAAAGTGTATAGATAGCTTTCAAATTTATATAGGAGCCGTCATGGCTGAGCAAAAATACGTGGTCGCTCTTGATCAAGGGACGACCAGTTCTCGTGCTGTCATTCTTGACCACGATGCGAATATTGTGGGCGCTTCTCAGCGTGAATTTACTCAAATATACCCCAAAGCTGGCTGGGTTGAGCACGACCCGCTGGAGATTTACGCCACTCAGAGCGCCACTTTGATTGAGACCATTGCTAAGGCCGGTATTCGTAGCGACCAAATTGCCGCCATTGGTATAACTAACCAGCGGGAAACCACCATCGTCTGGAATCGAGAGACGGGAAAACCCGTTTATAACGCGATTGTTTGGCAGTGCCGACGTACTGCTGAAATGTGCGATCGTCTGAAACAACAAGAGGGGTTGGAGCAGTACGTTCGTGAAAACACTGGGTTAGTGATTGACCCTTACTTCTCGGGCAGCAAAATAAAGTGGATTTTGGATAATGTTGAAGGGGCGAGAGAAGAGGCTGAAGCTGGAAAGTTGTTGTTTGGAACGGTTGATACTTGGCTTGTTTGGAAGATGACTCAAAAACAGGCACATGTGACCGATTACACCAACGCGTCTCGCACCATGCTCTTTAACATCAACACGATGCAGTGGGATGAAAAACTGTTGGAGGCGTTAGATATTCCCATGTCGATGATGCCGGAAGTGAAAAGTTCAGCTGAAGTGTATGGTGAAACCAATATTGGGGGAAAAGGGGGCACGCGAATCCCCATTGCTGGTATTGCGGGAGATCAACAAGCGGCGCTTTATGGGCAGATGTGTGTTGAACAAGGTCAGGCTAAAAATACTTATGGAACTGGCTGTTTTCTATTGATGAATACGGGTAAAGAGAAGGTCAACTCAAACCATGGGCTATTAACGACCTTAGCGTGTGGACCAAAAGGTGAACCGGTTTATGCACTAGAAGGGGCCGTATTTATGGGGGGAGCAGCTATCCAGTGGTTACGAGATGAGCTGAAGTTGCTGGCAGATGCTAAAGATTCTGAGTATTTTGCCACAAAAGTAGATTCATCAAATGGCGTGTATGTGGTTCCTGCATTCACTGGTTTAGGCGCCCCTTATTGGGATGCGTATGCAAGGGGGACGATTGTCGGCTTAACGCGTGGTGCGAACTCTAATCATATTATTCGAGCAACGCTTGAGAGTATTGCCTATCAAACTCGTGATGTATTAGATGCGATGCAAGCTGACTCTGGGATCACCTTGTCTGCACTGCGAGTTGATGGTGGTGCGGTGGCAAATGATTTTTTGATGCAGTTTCAGTCGGATGTATTAAACACTCCAGTCCATAGGCCTCAAGTGACTGAGGTGACTGCATTAGGTGCGGCGTACTTGGCTGGCCTTGCGGTGGGCTTTTGGGACGACTTAGAGGAAGTGGCGGGAAAATCTGTGGTAGAGCGATCGTTTGAACCTCTGCCAGATGAAGAGAAGCGCCAACGTCGTTACCGAGGTTGGAAACGAGCAGTGAAATGCACGCAGTTATGGGCGGAGATGCATGATGAAGAGTAACCCTGAGTCGTTATAACATTTCTGGGGCATAAGATTGCTATTCGTTGCTTGATCGGTACACTGTTATGTTGTTGGAATTACGGAGCTTTATTAAGTGAAACAGATTACTAGACATCAGCAGATTATCGATCTCGTACAGCAAAATGGTTATGTGAATACCGATGATTTGGTTGATCTTTTTAAAGTCAGCCCTCAAACCATTCGCCGCGATCTTAACGAGCTTGCCGATGCCAATAAAATTCGTCGTCACCATGGCGGAGCGACCATCGCACTAAGTTCAGAAAACACCGAGTACACCACACGAAAATCGATGCAGTTAAGTGAAAAAGGCACCATTGCCGAAGCCCTCTCTAAGCACATTCCTGATGGTGCAACGCTATTTATTGATATTGGTACTACGCCAGAGTCGGTCGCCAAAGCGCTAACTAAGAATCATAAAAATCTTCGAATAGTGACCAATAATATTAATGTTGCCAGCATATTGATGGAGCGTGCTGACTTTAAAGTAATTTTAGCTGGTGGTGAAGTTCGTAATAAAGATGGCGGGATTGTTGGTGAGGCGACTCTCGATTTCATTAAACAGTTCCGATTAGACTTCGGTATTCTAGGGATCAGCGGGATTGATTATGATGGCTCATTGCTCGATTTCGATTATCATGAAGTCCGAGTAAAAAAAGCGATCATAGAAAATAGCCGCAGTGTCTTTTTAGCGGTTGATCATACTAAGTTTGGGCGCAATGCCATGGTAAAACTTGGCAGCATTTCCGAAGTTCATCTATTGATTACCGATCAACAACCTCCCCAAGAGATCGCTGACTTATTAAAAGAAAATGACATTCCCCTTGAAGTGATTTCATAAGCTAACTGTCCAAAACGTTAAATAATTGTTCGATTCCGAAACTAATTGGTGATCTTTTCATTCACATCATCTATATTATCTTCAAATGTTCGAAATTGTTCGTTCGCTCAATTTGGATTGGTAATTAGTGTGATGAAAATGAATAATGACAATCAACCTATTTTAGATATGATCATTGTCGGTGGTGGCATCAATGGTGCGGGTATTGCAGCAGATGCAGCAGGTCGCGGTTTAACAGTGGGTTTATATGAAGCTTCAGATTTTGCTTCGGCCACCTCATCTGCCAGTTCTAAACTTATTCATGGAGGGTTGCGTTATTTAGAACATTATGAATTTCGTTTAGTTTCTGAAGCGTTGGCTGAGCGAGAAGTCATTCTTAAAAAAGCGCCCCATATCGCGAAACCAATGAGGTTCCGCCTTCCACATCGCCCTTTTTTGCGTCCCGCTTGGATGATTAGAGCAGGCCTATTTCTGTATGATCATTTAGGAAAACGCACCACACTCGCTGCCAGCCATATGGTTGATCTTAAAAAATCAGGGCTACTAAAAAGTGACATTACCAAAGGGTTTGAGTATTCAGATTGTTGGGTTGATGATGCACGATTGGTGATTCTTAATGCGATGGCAGCGCAGCGTAGTGGTGCCGAAGTAAAAAACTACTGCCGAGTGGTTGATGCTAAGCGACAAGGCGATCTGTGGTTAGTCACTATTCTAGATGAGCAAACGAACATTCGTTTTGAGCGAAAAGCAAGATCATTGGTCAATGCTGCAGGCCCTTGGGTCAAACAATTCTTTGATCTTCAATTGGCAGAAGAGTCTCCTCGTAACATTAGGTTAGTAAAAGGTTCACATATTGTGGTTCCTAGAATCCATGATGAAGAGCAAGCGTATATTTTACAAAACGCCGATAATCGTATTGTATTTGTGATTCCTTATATGGACGATTTTTCGATCATAGGAACAACCGATGTTGAGTATCTTGGTGACCCTAGAAAAGTCGCTATTTCCGATGAAGAAGTCGATTATCTCGTTGATGTGGTTAACCAACATTTTGTTAAGCAAATTACCAAACAAGAGGTGGTGTGGTCATACAGTGGAGTTCGGCCATTGTGTGATGATGAATCAAACTCTCCTCAGGCGATAACACGAGACTATACGTTAGAGTTGCAACAGGAGGCCGATCAGCCGCCACTGCTCTCTATCTTTGGCGGAAAACTAACCACTTACCGTAAACTAGCTGAGAGCGCACTCACCCTATTACAGCCTTATCTTGCTAATGCTGGGGAAGCCTGGACTAAAGAAGCGCCATTACCTGGAGGAGATTTCTCTTATTCACGAGAGCGACTGGCTAACAACCTCGTTGATCAGTTCGCTTGGTTAGATCTATCGACGGCTAAACGTTATGTGAATCAGTTTGGAACATTAGCGTGGCGATTATTTGATGGAGTAGAGTCTGAAGCGGATTTTGGTTATCAATTCAGTAAAGGGGTGTATAGCGCTGAGATCGATTACTTGATTGAACATGAATTTGCTAAGAATGCGGATGACGCGTTGTGGCGTAGAACTAAGTTGGGCTTGTACTTAAACCATGAACAACAAGCGGAAGTGGATACTTATATTTTGGCAAAATTACGACAACTTCAAGGGGTAAATTTGGCTGAAATAAGCTAACGGGTATGTTTGAGTCTCCTCCTTTTTGACAGCTTATGGCTGTCTTTTTTTTATTCAAAAAACACGAGTTTGTGTGAATTAATATTCTTATAAATTCATTTCTAATAGTGCGATCAACTGCTCAATAAATAGATTGATAGATATATAAACTACAAAAATTAAATTCATCAGTATGAATGATATTGAGT
>NZ_JAKJSQ010000008.1:0-86120 GCF_050337105.1 Aliivibrio kagoshimensis | reverse complement strand
GGCTAGGTCATAGAGTGCTATGATTTTTTCGATTGTGAAGTATCGCTTCAACATCATGTCTTTGGAACCTCTTGTCCATAGGCAGTAATTTTTTTATCTATCTTTAAACCAAGAATTCGGTTAGAAGATGCCTCGATCCCCTGTCGACGCATCTTTTTTTTTGTCTGTCGATTATTCCTACCGTAGCATTTTTGTTACTTAATCATTAGGTTCAAGCAGTACTCTCTCCTCCGAAGATAGCCCTTTAGTGACACGCAATAAGCCACTGTCATCAACGGTGGTCTCAACCAATCTTGGCACTATACTGTTATCTGTTTTAATGAGTTTTACATACTGCAGTTGACCGATTCGATATACCGATGAAGCGGGGATGATCAACGCAGATTTTGTCCCTGTTTTGATAGCGACTTTGGCATAAGTGCCAGGGAAGAGTGGCTGTTTGTTACTTGCATCGATACTGAGCTTCACCACAATGCTTCTCGAGTTGGCATCAGATGATGGGTTAATTTCTGAAATATGTCCGGTCAGACGAATATCTTGTTCTGGAAGTGATACTGGCCAAGTTTGATTAAGCGCTAGTTGATGACGTTGACTGGCTGCTATATACGCCTGCATCACCATCGAGTCGGGATTGTACATGGCTAACATGTTTACACCCGGTGAGGCGATGTCCCCTTTATTCACATTCTTCTGAGTGATTAACCCATCGAATGGTGCAGCAATGATGCTGTATCCGTAAGTGGTGGTCGCTTCATCTAATGAGGCTTGCGCTTGTTTAAAGTTGGCTTTTGCAGATTGCAGGGTGCTCAGTGCACTGTCTAGTTTGGATTGTGCCACCAGTTTTTTACTGACCAACGATTGGGTTCGAGTGTACTCTTTTCGGGCAATATTAAGCTGAGCTTGAGCACTGGCAATGGCTTGCTCGTTTTGACGTACTCGTGCATTCAGATCCAGATTATCCAATCGAATTAAGATATCCCCCGCTTTTACCCTATCACCCACATCCACCAATACATCGGCGACTTGGGCAGTAATTCGGGCTGATAACGTCACTTTTTGATCGGCAATGATTGAACCCGTATAGGTTTGCCAAGCATCAATCACTTGCAAACTCACCTCTGCGGTAGGCTGTGATTGGTATGTGGGCGTCTGAGTTGGTAGTAGTGCCATATCCAATTTTTTTTCAAAACCGCCTGCCATCATGACAAACAGCAAACCTAATCCGATAAATGCTAAAGCGATAATGAGTTTATTTTTCATTGGTCCGACTCCTTTTGAACGGAAGTAACCGCAATGCCGTGCCCAGCTTGGTTAGCGTAAACTAAGTGATAGACCACTGGAATCACGACCAAGGTAAACACGGTTGAGGCAGTAATACCAAAGATGACCGCCCACGCGAGGCCATTAAATATTGGGTCTAAAGTGATGACGATATTTCCTAACAGGGTGGTTCCCGCAGTGAGCAATATAGGCCTCATTCTGACGGCACCGGCTTTGATGAGTGCGCTCTGCAAGGGTTCGCCGGCTTTGAGCGATTGGTGAATAAACTCAATCAGTACCAGTGAGTTTCGTACCACGATGCCTGCTAGCGCGATCATCCCGATCATGGCGGTGGCGGTAAACAGAGCGGGGTTGGGCATGCCATTTATTTGGGTGGTACCAATCATGTTGAGAATCCAGAAACCGGGCATAATTCCAATTACGGTCAGAGGAATGGCCAGCATGATAATACCAGAAACTGCAGGCAGGCCGGTTTGAAGTACCATAATGACAAAGACACCAAGCAGCGCTACCCCATAACCAATGCCGAGATCCCTAAATACATCGAGGGTAATCTTCCACTCGCCTTCTCCACTCCAATCAACAGAGATGTCGGTGTTGACAGCCCAGTGATCGCCACCACCATTATTAAAGTAGTGTCGACTGGCTAAGCTGTTGATGATTCCACCGTCTTGAATATCCGCTATGCTGTGTTGTTGATCCGTCATGATATCAGCCACAATTTCAGAAGGGACTCGGCCAACGGACTCACCGTACACATACACCACCGGTTTTAAGTTTTTTCGATAGATCGGCTGTTCAGAGTCTGCTCTTATAAATTGCCCCAGCTCTGAGAGTTGTACCATCGAACGTCCGGCATCAGTGACTTTGCCATTTTCGATGGTTTTGGTGATCCCTGGAGCGCCACGCACATACAGTTGGTTTAACTGATTAAGATTGTCTCTTTTGTGAGTGGGCAGGCGAATGATGATAGGGAGTGGATGCAGTTCATGGCTATCTTGTAAGTAACTGATGACCATGCCGCTGTTCGCTGCCAACAGTGTTTGATTGATGTCAGCGGTGGCAATGCCCGATAAAGCGGCTTTCTCTTGATCAACCACAAACTGCCAGGTATCAATCTGCCCTTGAATGGAACTATCAACTTCCGACACAAATGGTTCTCTTTTCATGCGTGTAGCAACTTGCTCTGCAGCCTGCTGGATTTCAATATAAGGGGTATGCGCACTGCCATATACCTCGGCGGTGAGTGTCGCAATAACTGGCGGTCCTGGTGGGGTTTCAACCAGTTGTATATCAGCTTGATGCTGGATAGCGATGACCTCTAGATCGTGGCGAATTCTCACCACCAATTCATGAGATTGCTGAGGTCGTTGATTTTTCTCCGCTAACACAACCCGAAGCTCCCCTTGATAGGCTTGGTCGCGCATGAAGTAGTGCCGTACCATACCGTTGAAGTCCATTGGTGAGGCAGTACCCGCAAAGCCTGAAACCGAGACTACTTCAGGCACTCGTTGCAGGTAATCACTAAAATCACTGAGCGCATTAGAGGTGAGTTCGAGATTACTCTGCTCAGGCATATTAACGATGATCTGAAACTCATTTTTATTATCATAAGGCAGCAGCTTTAACGGGACTAAACGAAGGGCTGGAAGTGACGCGGAGAGAGCGAATAGCACCGCAATAAGCAGTAAGAAAAGCTTACTGTTGCGTCGACTGTTAAGTAGGGGCGTAAGCAAACGATGATAAAAGCGATAAAACAGAGACTCCTCTATCTGGTAATGACCTTTATCATGAGCCGTTTTTAATATCTTTTTCGCCAGCCAAGGAGTGATCAGAAAGGCAACTGCCGTACTGAACACCACACTGACGGGCACGTTAAAAGCCAAGGGTGCCATATAAGGGCCCATCATGCCGGTGATGAAAAACATGGGCGTAAACACCACCACAATCGCTACGGTCGACATTAACAGTGCACTGCGGATCTCCGCCATGGCTAAAATAATCGCGTTCGACTTACTGAGTTCTTTGCGTTTTAAAAATCGCTCGATGTTATCGATGCTAGCGATGGGATCATCGACAATCAGGCCAAGGGCTAAAATCAGTGCAAATAGAGTGACTCGATTAATGGTGTAACCAAACGCTAAATCCATTGTTAAGGCTGCACCATAACTGATGGGAATGGCGATCCCGACCACTAAAGCGGAACGCCAATTAAGAAAGACGCCAATAAACACTACAACGGTAAGGATGGAAATACCCAAACTGGCGATCAGGTTGCCCACTTTCTCATTGGCGGTGTCACCATAGTTACGGATGATAGAGAGATTGACATGATCAGGAAACTGGTTGGAAGCCATCTGCTTGAGTTGAGCGACGGCGTCATCGGCAACCCAAACCGCATTACTGCCCTTTTTCTTTGCGATGGCAATAAATACTGCTGGGTAGGGTTCGCTGGTGCGTTGATCAAATTGACTGGCAGCAGGGCCCCATGTAAACCAAGTTTGGTTGGTTGCAGTATCGGCACCATCGGTCACCGTCGCAATGTCTTTTAGGTAGACGGGTTGGCCATTCACCACATTGATGACGCTGTTTTCAACCTGTTGGCTATTTTGAAAAAACTGACCACTCTCTAACTGAAAGCGCACCCCACTTTGATGAATGCTACCTAGCTGTTGATGCTGATTGGTCACCGAAAAAGCGTGTTGGATATCTTCTATGGTGGTCATTCGGCTGGCCATGGCTGCCGCATCGAGAGCAATATTGATGCTACGTGGGGTACCTCCAACCACGGTGACCGCGTTGGTATCATCAATAGCTTGCAGTTGATCCACCGCCTGTTCGGCAATTCGTCTAAGCGGCGCATTACCGGTTAATTCTGGTTTGGTGCTGTATAGAGCCGCAACCACCACCGCGACGTCATCAATTTCAACGGGTTTGATGATCCAGTGAGTGATGGAAGAGGGGATACGATCTTGATTGGAGTATATTTTGTTGTACAGTTTGACCAGTGATGCTTCTCTTGCTTCACCCACATAGAATCGAACCGTGACTTGGGCTGAGCCTTTAAATGAGGTGGAGTAGACATCTTCCACACCATCAATTTGGCTTAATAGCTTCTCAAGGGGCTGAGTGATTTGACTGTCTATCTGCGATGGGCTCAATCCCGGGGCCTGCACCAAAATATCAGCCATCGGAACAATGATTTGGGGATCTTCTTCTCGCGCTGTCATGGTCAGCGAAATCGCGCCGGCCAGAAGCAGAGTAAAGATTAAAATAGGAGGGAAGAAGCTATTGAGAAACTTCCCAACAATACCTGATTTAACGTCCATGATACTCCCTCCATATTGTTATTTTTTAATGGCTTGTCTCTTGAATGGCCACTAATTCTGGATTGCTGCGGTTGGTGAGTAAACTGCCTAACCAGATACCAATCAGCATAGTTGAAATAAACAGATAAATATGACTATTTCCACTAGATAATGAGGTCACAACCGGGCCGGGACAAAAACCGGCAATTCCCCAGCCGACACCAAAGAACAGTGATCCAGTGACGAGTCTGAGATCAATTTTGCTTTTTTTAGCAAGATGAAATTCTGAGTGACAAAGAGGTTGTTCTAACTTTTTGATGACTAAGAAGTAAAACGGCATAAAGACCATCACAGCCCCGCCCATGACAAAGAGTAAACTTGGGTCCCAATTGCCGGCAAGATCCAAGAAATTAAGTACATTCATTGGGTCAACCATGCCGGATATCATCATGCCAAAACCAAACAGTAACCCTGACACTAATGCAATAAATCGATTCATTACTAACCCTTAAACGTGAAATCGTAAATAGACAGTGAAAAAAGCAGCGGCCATAAAAATGATCGTCGCAATGATCGAGCGGCTAGAGAGCCGTCCCATGCCACAGATTCCGTGACCGCTGGTGCAACCGTTAGCTAGCTTAGTACCAATACCAACCAACAATCCTGCGATAGCGATCCAAATGGTTGAGGTTTGCGGTAAAGATTGCGGTAAAGAGAAACCAAATAAGGGGGCTAACATTCCAGCGGATATCATGCCAATCAGAAACAGGACTCTCCAAGAGATATCGGATTTTTTAGGCTGTAATAAGCCTGAGAGGATACCGCTAATACCAGCGATACGGCCGTTTACTAATAACAGTAAGGCAGCGGAAAGACCCAATAACACACCACCAAACAGTGCGGCCCAAGGTACTTCTGTGATCATCTCTTTACTCCAAGTGATTGTCGTCGTGACAGTAAATATGTTGTATTGCCGTAAGCAGTTGCGCCGTTTTTTTATCGCTCAGAGAGTAAAAGACACTCTGAGACTCTTTTCTAAAGGAGACCAATTTATGCTCTTTAAGAATACCTAAGTGTTGCGATAGCGCTGATTGACTTAAAGAGGAGTGACTTTTGAGGTCTTTGAGTGCTTGTTCACCATGAATAAGGTGGCACAACACCATCATACGTTCTGGGTGGGCGATCACTTTTAGCCAATCAACCACCTCTGCAGCTTTATCTTCAACCTTACTGGCATCAAAACGATTCGAATTCATCATAAGCCCTCCTATTGGTTTAATATTTTAATAATGAACACATGTTAAGTCAATGCTAAATTAGATTTAATTTTATTAGCATTAATTAAATTAGACAATTCTTAAGTAATAGCTTATAGTCATTTACACATTGATGAGAGAGGGATAAATGATGACTTTAGATAATGCGATCAGAGTTTTTGCCGGTGTGATGGTTTTACTGTCAGTAGGGTTAACCCACTGGGTTCACCCAAACTTCTTCTATTTCACACTGTTTATTGGGCTTAATTTGATTCAAAGTGCCTACACAGGGATCTGCCCAGCAGCTTGGGCATTTAAAAAACTAGGGTTTAAATAGGCAGCAATCTTGATCTCAATATGAGAGATCAGTTTGACGTTAATGCAAATTTTTTCAGCTTACTCTGTAGCGTGGTACGTGGAATGTTAAACTGTCTAGCGACTTTACTAATATTGCCATTACAGTGAGCCATGGCGTTAATCAACAACTGTTTCTCGTATTGATTTAAGTGTTCAGCAAGTGATTGTTCACTTTCACCGTCTCGTGAACTGTCTGTTGGAGAGTGATTGATTAGCGCTTGTGGGCTAGGGGGGTGTTCTGTATCTCTTAAATGAAGTTGATTCAATACATCATCTTTAGATTGTGAGCACATCAGCATGCTACGCAGTAGGGTGTTTTCTAACATACGGATATTGCCGGGCCATGAGTTGTTTTCTAGTGCTTTAATAAAATCAGGGGTGTAGCCTTTGATATTCGCGTTGAGCAGTGGATTATGTTTACGAATGAAACATTCCACTAAGTATGGGATATCGTCGAGACGATCCCTTAGTGGCGGCACCACCACCATACATACTCCAAGGCGATAAAAAAAATCGGCACGTAGCTGTTTTTTTTGAATGGCGATTTCAGGTTGTTCGTTCATCGCAGAGATATAACGAATACTTACTTTCTTTTCAACCTGTCCACCCAAAGGTCGAAAACAACCATCTTGAACAACCCGTAACAATTTACTTTGTACTTCGATGGGCATGGAGTTTATTTCATCAAGGAACAACACGCCCCCATCTGCTAGTTCTAATAACCCTTTTTTGTTCTCTGCACCACTAAATGCCCCCTTAACGGTACCAAACAAAGTGCTTTCAATTAAGGTTAGCGGAATAGCTGCGCAATTGAGGCTGACCATGGATTGGTTTTTTTGTGCGCTATGTAAATGAAGATAACGAGCAATGAGCTCTTTTCCTGTCCCAGTTTCACCAGCGATTAGTACGGGTAACTGAGTTTGGGCGAAACACATTACATCTTTAAGGACCCGTTTAAAGTGCTTATTATTGGTAACAATATGCAACTCTTGGCTGGCCTGATGGCTGGCTTCTTTCAGTGTCTCTGTTAGGTGGATGACCTGATCCGTTAGCTGACGTAAGTTACTGATATCGTGCACAACTTCCACGACAAACATCACTTCACCGTCAGGGCTCGCAATAGGGAAAGTGGAAGAGGTGAGAGTCATCACTTTGCCTGCGGCGGTTTGATAGCTTTGAGGCTTATTCCAAATGGCATTGCCACTTCGCAATACATTCAGCATTGAACTGCTGTTTCTTGTGAGACTAGGGAAGGCAGTTAATAGTTTACGGTTAATGATTTTACTTACGGGAGTATCATCGATTCTGGCGCTCACCTCGTTGTAAGCGACAATGGTTTCGCTAGCATCAATCACGATGCACGAGCTGTTTATGCTATCAAACACCACCATTAACTGGGTTAACCACGGCAGTAATTGCGAAGGTGAATGATCCATTACTCTTTCCTAGGTGCCGAAATATCATCACATTAAATCATGTAAATTAACTTATTTCCACCGTTTCATTAACAATAAGTTCACATTTTTCAATGGGTTTACATTCGGTGCTGAAAAATCATCAGTGACTAAATTTCGGCATTGCTATGGACGTCAATTGTTACGTATTTTATTTATAATATTGTTTTATAAGACTTTTTTTACTTGGCATGAAATTCGCTAAGTACAAGGAAGAACTTTTATATTGATTGTAGGAAGGAATCGTTATGTTCAAATACATTATTGCTCGCACACCCAGTAAATCGTTAGTTAATGGGATCTCTTCAGCCGATGAGGGAAAACCTAATTATGAAGTGGCTATGAAGCAGCATTTAGCTTATTTGGATGCACTGCGAGGTTGTGGTGTTGAGATACTGCTATTGCCTGCACTTGAAGAGTACCCTGATTCAGTATTTGTCGAAGACCCTGCATTGTGCACCAAACATTGCGGAATCGTGACTCGTCCAGGAGCAGATAGCCGACGGGGGGAGATTGACACTATTGAACCTGCGTTACGTCGATTCTATGGCGATAAGGTTGAACACATTGAGGCGCCTGGCACGCTTGATGCTGGGGATGTAATGATGGTTGACGATACCTTCTATATTGGTTTGTCAGAGCGTACTAATGTTCAGGGGGCTGAGCAGCTAGTTCAAATACTTAACAAGTATGGTCTAACTGGGCGCCTAGTGACAATGGAAAAAGTCCTGCATCTAAAAACCGGATTGGCCTACCTTGAAAATGGCAATTTATTAGCCGCGGGCGAGTTCGTAGATAAAGCCGAATTTGCTCATCTGAATATCATTGAGATCCCTGAAAGTGAAAGCTACGCGGCAAATTGTATATGGGTGAATGGCTCAGTGATCATGCCAAGTGGTTACCCCAATACGGAGAGTAAAATTAAAGAGCTTGGTTACAACGTCACTATAATCGACACGTCGGAATATAGAAAAGTCGATGGTGGAGTCAGTTGCATGTCATTGCGTTTCTAAACATGTGTTAAGGGGGCAATTATAAAAATCAAAGAGCAGCAAGTCATAGTAGAAGTGACTAATTTACATAAGTCTTTTAACCATGTTGAAGTGCTTAAAGGTATTGACCTAAAAGCTTGCCGTGGAGAGGTGATTGCTTTGATTGGCGGCAGTGGCTCAGGCAAATCAACGACATTGCGCTGTTTAAATCTTTTAGAAATCCCTCAATCGGTAGACAGGATGATGCTACTGGGTGAAGACGTTAAGTTTAAACCCGTTAAAGATGGTTCGTTAAGCGTAGTGGATATGAAACAACTGCGCTCATTGCGAACTAAGCTGGCGATGGTGTTTCAAGACTTTAACCTCTGGCCTCACCTGACACTAGAGCAAAATATTATGGAGGTTCCAGTGCATGTGCTTGGCCACTCTAAAGCTGATGCAAGAAGGAACGCTCATAAACTATTAGAGAGAGTGGGGTTAATCGACAAGCGGGATATGTATCCATCACTGTTATCCGGTGGGCAACAACAACGAGCGGCCATTGCGCGTGCTCTAGCTGTTGACCCTGAGGTAATGCTGTTTGATGAACCTACGTCTGCACTTGATCCCGAATTAGTGGGTGAAGTTCTCGCTGTGATGTCGGAGTTAGCTGATGAAGGGAGAACGATGATCATAGTGACACATGAAATGAAGTTTGCGGCAGAAGTTGCAGACAAAATTGTGTTTTTAGCAGAGGGGAAAATTGAAGAGCAAGGAACACCAGAGCAGATATTCAAATCACCAAAATCGGAACGACTTAAGCAATTTATTAAATCAATTTACTAATCCAAACAGGGTTCTTTTCAAGGATAGAATATTATGAAGATAGGTAAACTTTTATTTTTATCGTGCATTTTTAGTGGCACTCTTTTGTCTCAAGCGCAAGCTGAAACGGTACGTATCGGGATAGCGACAGAAGCCTACCCGCCATTTTCGGTTCCAAACTCTGCAGGGAACTATACAGGATGGGAGATCGATATTACCAACGCGATCTGTACTGAAGCCAATTTAAAGTGTGAGTTTGTGGCGACATCTTGGGATGGGATCATTCCCTCTTTGATAAGAGAAAAGATCGATGTTATTGCAGCATCGCTCTCTATAACTGATGAGAGAAGTAAAGTGATTGATTTTTCAGAGAAATATTATCAAACGGGGGCTAGCTTAGCGATAGCCAGCGGTAGTGATATTGCTGCTACTTCTAAGGGAGTGTCTGGCTTCAAAATTGGTGTTCAGTCAGGTTCAATACACCAATCTTACGCCTTAAAGCACTTTAAAGGGGCAACAATTAAAGAGTATCAAACTCAAGATGAAGCTAACCAAGATCTTTTCTCTGGAAGAGTTGATGCAACGTTAGCGGATGCGTTAGTGCTTGAAGGTTTTCTAAAAAGTAACGAAGGCAATCTGTGTTGTTCTTCGGCAGGATTGGTGAAGTACGATGAGATTCTGTTAGGAAAAGGAATTGGTTTTGGACTTAGGAAAGGAAACGATGAGCTAAAGACTCAGCTTAATTCAGCCATTAATGCGATAAGAAAGAGTGGGGAGTACGACAAAATCACTCAAAAATACTTTGAATTTAACATTTATGGAAACTAGAAATTAGCCCAATTCGTTGGGCTTTTTTTCAATGGAGAGTGAATGATCGACTATCAGAAAGCGAGCGCATTAGAGTTGTTGTCATTCTCCCCACCGGGTTGGGGGGGATATCTATGGGATGGATTACTGGTCTCTTTACAGGTGGCGGGATTGGGTTACTTGTTAGGGCTTGTTATCGGAATATTTGGTGCGAATGCAAGTAGAAGCAAACACTTGATGATCAAAGATTTGGTCATCATTTACACCACTGTAGTCCGCTCCATCCCTGAATTGGTACTGATTTTGTTGGTTTACTTTGCACTACCTGAATTAGTTAACCACTTAATTAGTTCACTGGGTATGGAGAAAATTGAAATTAATGGTTTTGTTGCAGGTGTCATTGTTATTGCAATTGTTCAAGGGGCCTATGCAACGGAAGTGATCAGAGGGGCAATTAATTCCATTCCAATGGGTCATATTGAAGCGGCGCAAAGTTTTGGAATGCATCCGTTTGTTATTTTCTACCGAATTATTATTCCTGAAATGTTACCAGGAGCGTTGCCTGGGATGTCAAACTTGTGGCTGATCGCCACCAAAGATACCGCGTTATTAGCAGTGGTTGGCTTTACTGAACTGACACTGGTAGCGCGGCAAGCAGCAGGGGCGACCAAAAGCTATTTTCTTTTTTTGTTCGCTGCAGGGATCCTATATTTGGTCGTGACTATCATTTCAGATCAAATGTTCAAATATGCCGAAAAGCGGCTAAATAAGGATGCGCGATATGGTTAATGGGTCTTTTTTTCAACCACACCGAATCGTGTTGATTATCTTCAGTGCAGTATTATGTGCCTTAGCGATAACTGGCCTTAATTGGCAATGGATAGATCACTATTGGAGCGACATATTTTCCGGATTATGGAGAACGATATTACTCTTGTTCAGCACAATAATTGCTGGTTTTATTTTTAGTGTTTTTTTAGGGTTGGCGCAAGTAAAGGGCCCTAAACCACTAGCAAGGTTGGCCCATGGCTTTTGCACTGTAATCCGAGGCACACCCATATTGCTTCAATTGTGGCTGTTGTATTATGGGCTTGGCTCTTTATTTCCATATATACCAGGAATACGTCAAAGCTGGTTATGGCCCTATCTAATTGAAGTTTGGCCATATGCATTTGTTGCTCTGACGCTTTCATTTGCAGGTTATGAGGGGGAAATAATGCGCGGAGCACTTAAAGGAGTGCCCAAAGGAGAGCTCGAAGCCGCCGTTTCTATGGGGATGTCTCCTTCTACCGTGTTTAGACGTATTTGGTTACCGAGAGCGATTCAACGCGTATTACCCACATTAAATGGTGAAATGATTCTGCAATTGAAAGCAACACCGTTAGTGGCAACGATCTCTTTTGTTGATGTGTACGCGGTTTTTGCGAGAATTCGTCAAGAGACATACATTATTTATGAACCTCTTATCATGGTGGCCCTCATTTACCTTACGATTGCTGGGCTGATCACATTAGGGTTTAGATACTTTGAGAATAAGAAAGCCATACAGGTGCGGTGACTCCGTGTTTTCGTATTTTTGAACGAAGTGGGCGTTTTAATGAGTGATTGATAGCTGATATCAATCACTTTTTTTGTGCTTACTACATTATTACTATCGGCTTGTGTATATTTCAAATCTCTATGAATGCACATTTCCAACAGAAATAAAGTGGACAACTTCATTAAGCTTATGCTAATTTAGTATTTATTATATTAGATTTTGCTTTATTTTATAATAGTAAGAATAAATGACTTTTCTCGGAGTAATACAATGACAAAAATTGTAATAGTAGGTGGCGTCGCGGGTGGCGCTTCAGCAGCAGCAAGAGCGCGTAGATTAAGTGAAGATGCTGAGATCATCATGTTTGAGCGGAGTCCATATGTCTCTTTTGCCAACTGTGGATTGCCATATCACATTGGAGGTGAAATCAAAGATCGCAGTAAGCTGCTGCTGCAAACTCCGGAAAGTTTTTTAAGTCGCTTTAATGTGGATGTACGGGTGCAGAGTGAAGTCGTGGGTATTGACCGTCAGAAGAAAACCGTCACGATACGTACCCTAGCTGACAACAGCGAATATGTTGAGAGTTACGATTTTCTGCTTTTAAGTCCAGGGGCTGGCCCTGTGGTTCCCCCCATTCCTGGCGTGGATAACCCATTGACTCATTCATTACGGAATATTCCTGATATGGATAAGATTCTACAATCCATTGCGCTGAATAAAGTGGAACATGCCACTGTGGTAGGCGGTGGATTTATTGGTTTAGAGATGATGGAAGCCTTTGTTCACCTCGGTATTAAAACCACTTTAATCGAGCTTTCTGACCAAGTGATGACACCTGTAGATAGAGAAATGGCAGGATTTGTTCATCATGAGATACGCGGTCAAGGGGTCGATCTTCGCCTTGGTGTCGCGCTTGAGTCAATCAAGTATACGGCGACTGACACCGTTGCTAGTATTGAGTCTGGTGAATCCATTGAGCATCAGCACCTAGCTGGCCACTTAGTATTGACGTTAAACAGTGGCGATACTCTTGATACTGATTTGCTTATCATGGCGATAGGGGTGAAACCCGAAACGACGTTAGCGGTTGATGCTGGCTTAGAGATTGGCGCATTAGGTGGAATCAAGACCAACGCCGCAATGCAGACCAGTGATCCAGCCATTTATGCGGTAGGTGATGCTATTGAAGAGCCTGATTTTGTTACTGGCGAACCCGCGCTAGTTCCTTTAGCTGGGCCGGCTAATCGTCAAGGACGAATGGCCGCAGACAACATGTTAGGACGTCAACAGACGTATCAAGGGACTCAAGGGACTGCGATCTGTAAAGTGTTTGATTTGGCTGTTGGCACCGTGGGGAAAAACGAAAAAAGTTTGCAGCGTGATGGCATCGATTATGAAAAAGTCTATGTCCACACTACTAGCCATGCCGGCTACTATCCGGGAGCTGAAATCGTCTCTTTTAAAATGCTGTACTCACCACAATCTGGAAAAATACTAGGAGCACAAGCGGTAGGAAAGGATGGTGTTGATAAACGAATTGACGTGATGGCCGTGGCCCAGCGTGCTGGTATGACAGTTGATCAGCTACAACACCTTGAGCTCAGTTATGCGCCGCCATATGGCAGTGCAAAAGATGTGATCAACCAAGCGGCGTTTGTTGCTAATAACTTAATGCAGGGTGATTCAACAGCGATTCACTTTGATGAGATCGATAACTTAAGTGAAAACCAACTGCTGCTCGATGTACGTAACCCTGGTGAGCTAAAAAATGGTTCCTTGCCGGGAGCAGTCAACATCCCCCTCGATCAGCTGCGTCAGCGGATGGATGAGCTGCCAAAAGAGAAAGAGATTGTGATTTACTGTCAAGTCGGCTTGCGCGGTAATGTGGCTTACCGTCAGTTAGTTAACCGCGGATATAAAGCCCGTAACTTGATTGGTGGGTATCGTACCTATACATTCGCTCAAGTATAAAGAATGGAACGATTTGGAGGGAGCGTTGCTTCTCTCCTACTCCTATTTTCTGGAGATCAGTATGCTGTACAAGCTTTGTATGAGAATCACCCTTAAGAGCGTACCTCCTTAGTTGTTTATACTTTGCTGAATTCAGGATAATCAATGTAGCCATGTTCATTACCTCCAAACAGAGTCGCGCCATTCAGATCAGCGAGTTTATAATCGTTCTCCAAGCGTGATACCAAATCTGGATTAGATACAAATGGTCGACCGAAGGCTACTAGGTCAGCGTATTGTTTGTTTAGCACTTCATCTGCGCGTTCTTGAGTGTAGCTACCAGCAACAATGATCGTGTTAGTGAAACGGTTTCGTAACGCAATGCGGAAGCTTTCAGGGATCATTGGCGCATCATCCCAATCCGCTTCTGATAAGTGCAGGTAAGCAATATCACGATCTTGTAGTTCTTTCGATGCTTCAAGGATTGTTGGAACGATATCTGGGCAATTCATATCTTTAAATGTAATGAACGGAGCAAGACGAACCCCCACTTTATCAGCACCAATTGCTTCGGTCACAGCATCAACAACTTTAAGAAGGAAGCGGATCCGGTTTTCACGAGTACCGCCATAGTTGTCAGTACGCTTGTTTGAGTTTGTACGTAGGAACTGATCGATAAGGTAGCCATTACCACCATGAATTTCTACCCCATTAAAACCAGCATCTACTGCGCGTTTTGCAGAGCATGCGAAGTCTTTAACTACGCGTTCGATATCGACCTGAGTCATCGCACGAGGTTGAATACAGTCAACCATGTTGCCGTTACCTTCTGCATCTGATATCCAAACTTGGGTTTCAACAGGAGCAAGAGCTGATGGTGCAATAGGTCGTTCACCTTTTTGGAAAGTGGGGTGAGAGACACGCCCGACATGCCATAGTTGACAGAATATTGCTGCGCCTTCTTTATGAGCCGCTTTTACAATTGGCTCCCAACCTTTTACTTGCTCATCAGTATAAACTCCAGGAGTAAACGAATATCCTTGAGAATCATCTGAGATTTGTGTTGCCTCTGTGATAATTAAACCAGCTGTCGCTCTTTGTTTATAGTATGTCGCCATCATATCATTTGGTATGTTGCCTGGTTGACTTGTGCGAGCGCGAGTCATTGGGGCCATTACTATGCGGTTTTGTAAATCCAAGTTTTTCAGGTTTGTTTTTTGGAATAATTTTCTCATAATATTCATCTTATTCTAGTTGTGTAACAATTTTTCTTTTGTTATCAATGGGTAAGAATCCAGTGGTAATTTTGCATGCCATCTGCATAGCCTATACGTGAACTTTTTTGTCTAGCCGCTTTTCTTTGTTTACGGTGGGTTACCTTTTTCATACTGTTATGTTTTGTTAATGGTGCCATTATATTCATCTGTTATATTTTAATAATTGGTAAATATATGAAATCATTATTCGGTTAATCTGAATAATAGGAGGGTGAGAGTGGATAAGTTTTCTGATATGGCAATGTTCGTGAGTATTGTGAAACACCGTGGTCTTGCAGCCGCTGGGCGTGACCTTGGTCTATCTCCTGCTACCGTGACAGCAAGACTTCAAGCGCTTGAAGAAAGGTACGGTGTGAAGCTTCTTAACCGGAGTACAAGGCATATGGCATTGACAGATTCTGGAGAACTTTATTACAACGCCTGTATTGAAATATTGGATACGGTAAGTGAAGCTGAGAACCTTATCCAGAATGGTGTGAAAGAGATTAAAGGCTCGTTAAAGATAGTCGCGCCAAAGGATATTGGTAAACAGTATATTCTTCCTATAGTGAATGAGTTCTTGGAACTGTACCCAGATGTCGTGCCATATCTATATTTAAATGATCACATCTCCCACATACCCGAATCCGGTATGGATATTGTAATTCGTTATGGAGAGCTTACTGATAGCAGTTTGATTTCACGACGACTATCACCAAGCCGACGAGTGCTATGTGCTTCGCCTAATTACTTGGCAAAGTATGGAACGCCATTAAAGCCACAAGACTTGGTTAATCATGACTGTCTAGTAATGCTAAGCAGCAATGAGGAGCTAAAGACATGGCATTTCCAGGGACAAGATCATAAGCACTCAATTACAGTTGTGCCTAAGCGATTCTCAGATGATGGCGAGGTCATTAGACGCTGGGCATTAGAGGGAGCAGGGATAGCACTTAAATCGGTCCTAGACGTGCAAGCTGATATTAATAACCGGCATCTTATTACTGTACTCAACGGGTATATGAAGAACTTCAATACATCGACGTCAGTATCGAGTGCCGATTTGAATGTTGTGTATATCAGTAAGAAGTACCAGCCAAAACGAATCCGGCTATTCTTAGATTTTCTTTTTGAAAGATTCAACGATTTAGTTGAAAAGTAAGAAAAATGGTAGGCAGTGCTTCTCTATCTACATGTAGAGTTTCTTGGTTTTTTATATCCTCATATTTAATGGAACCCAGTAGCAGCGAAGTGATACTATTTGCCTTTCATCAGATAAAAGGAACTGGTATGTCAGGCAGCAATCGTTCGGATATTAAAATTGGTTTAGAAGTGGATATTGTGCTTAAACAAGATCAACGCAGTGGTAAATTAACCAATGGCATTGTGAAAGACATTCTAACCAAATCACCGACTCACCCACACGGCATTAAGGTGCGTCTTGAGAGTGGTGATGTGGGCCGTGTAAAAGGAATTTATTAATGAGCACACTTAAGTATGTATTGATCGAGCCAAAAGTTGAGGCAACCGCAACGGTTATATGGCTTCATGGTCTGGGATCAAACGGTCATGATTTTGAAGGTGTTTTACCAGAACTTAATTTGCCAGAAGAGGCGCCAATTCGATTTATATTCCCACACTCTCCTTCAATTGCTATCACCATTAATGGGGGAGCAATTATGCCAGCGTGGTATGACATTATGTCGATGGGGTTAAAGCGTGAATTAAACGCGCAACAACTGTTGAGTTCTGCCAGACAAGTCTCTCTGCTTATTGATCAAGAGTGCGCAAAAGGCATTAGCAGCGATCGCATTATTTTGGCCGGCTTCTCTCAAGGAGGCGCAGTGGCTTATCAAACGGCGTTGAGTTATCCCAAACCTTTAGCAGGCTTGTTGACGTTATCGACCTATTTTCCAACGTCTCACTCTATTAAGTACTCAGAGGCTAACCGTGAGCTGCCGATAGAGGTGATGCACGGAGATTTTGATCCAGTTGTATTGCCAGAGATGGGTCAAGATGCGGTGAACGATCTTATCGCTGCCCATTTCAAACCGAATTGGTCTACTTATCCGATGGAACACAGTGTGTGTATGGAAGAGATTAAAGATATTGCGGTTTGGCTTAAAAAGACCCTCAATTTATAAGTGTGCTTATACAATTCGTAGAGTAAATCTTATTACAGCTAAGAGTTATCGTCATCGATGGTAACTCTTTTTTTATTCATTTCTTTCGAATAAATATTTCTAATTTAATTTTATCAAATAAATATGTCTTATCAAAATTGCGCATAGTAAATGTTGATCTAAATCTATTTAATTACCAGTAAATACGTAGGGTTGTAAATAATGTGTAGAACATAATAAAACTAATACTGACATTAAAATAAGTAATGATTAGTCGGTCATTTTTGCGACGTGACCGTGAAAGATCGATAGATTATCAGTGTTAGAATCACCGCGTTAATGTTTAGTAACCTATTTGTTCTTTACAACTTTATTTAATAACYAAGAGACATAATTATGTGGAATAGACTGAATCGATCCATGATGTTTTGCCAGATGATGTTTGGATTATCATTTTATGGTGTGATGGTGATTTTAACGAGATTCTTCCTAGAAGATCTTGGCTATAACGAAGCTGATACTATGATGGTAGTAGGTGCATTTTCATCAGTAGGACCGCTATTTGCAATCGCAGGTGGTTTTATGGTTGATAAATTCATCGGTGCTTACCGTGCGTTAACCATCGCCTTCCTAGGTTTTGGTGTTGGTTACGGCTTAATTGTATTTGGTGCTTCGACGCTGAATGTCGGAACCTGTTTAGCAGGTATCGCATTGGCAAGTTATTCAAGAGGTTTGATGTCACCATCTTACCCTGGTCTATTCAAACGTACTTTTAAAACGGATGAAGAGTTCCAAAATGGCTTCCCAATCAACTACTCAATCAACAACGTTGGGGCTCTTTTAGGTCAGTATCTTTTCCCACTGTTTGTTATGGTTATCGGTTTCAACGGTAGTTTCATGATTTCATCAGTAATGGCACTTCTTGCATTTGCTGTGATGTTCATTAGTAATAAGCCAATGATGGCAATTGTTGCTGAGATTGATAGAGAGCCTGTTACTGCATCAAACTGGATCAAGTTCTCTGTACTTTCTGTCGCTATGATTGCACTTGTATTCTACATGTTCTCAAACATGGATACTGGTAAATACATTGTCTACGCAATTGGTGCAGGTGCTGTTTTATACTTCATCAGTATCATGTTTAAATCAAGTAAAGCTGCTGCCCTAAAAATGGGTACTATCTTAATCATGATGTTCTTAACCGTGACATTCTTTGTGTACTACGGTCAGATGATGACATCGATGACGATGGTAACCATCAATACAATGCGCGGTGACTTGTTAGGTTTCATCCCACTTGCTCCAGAAGGATCAATGGCGATGAACCCACTATGGTGTATCGTTGCAGGTCCTGTCATTGCCGGTATCTTTAGTTCTCTAGAGAAGCGTAACATCTTCATCTCTACGGCAACTAAAATTGCTTATGCATTTGTTCTAACAGCTCTTGCATTTGGTACGCTAGCGTTTGCAGTCGTGAATGTTGGTCCTGATGCGATTATTCGTCCAGAAGTATTCCTTGTGGTTCATTTCTTCTACGCATTTGGCGAAGTAATTGTGGGTAGTTTGGTTATTGCCTTTATTCTTTCGGTAACACCTAAGCACATTGAAGCATTCTCAGTGAGCATGTTCTCAGTAGCGATGGCGTTGAGTGGCATCATTGGTGCGGTATTCTCAACCAATATTGCGCTAGAGAAAGGCCAAGTGATCAATCAAGAGATTGTCCAGAACCTATACGGCGACTACTTTACGCTGTTAACGATTCTTGCTGTTGTCATGGTTGGTGTAGCACTGGTTGCCTCTAAAATTATTACTACGATGCTTAATAAGAGTGAAGCTCTTGAGAAAAGCGATGCTGTTGAAGCGCAGATTCAAACGCAAAACTAATTTGCAATTGACACTGTTTTAACGAAATAAAGCCTCCCTTATGGAGGCTTTTTTATTGTGTGAACATTAAGCGTAAGGGGTATTGCAGTCAATCAGTTGTGAGGAAATATTGCCGCTTAATGGAAAAATAATAGGGTGGTTTCCCTCATCAATTTCCATTAGACATACCCGTTGGCACTTTTGGAACGGTGAATTAAAATCTAACCAGATAGGGCTCATGGTGTATGTATTAAATAAGAAATATGTTTTAGAGAGGTGCGCACTCACGTTTGTCCAAATTGTGTAGGAAGCGTGTTCACTATTTCTAACATCAGATGTCCCAAATATATCGCCAGTATTCGGTAAGAGTCAGTTGCATGTCGTAACTGGGTTGCTTTGTTGCAATACGGTATTGCTCATTATGAAAAATCGATACTTTACCAAGTCTTACCTCAATGATCGCTGAGTCACCAGTAGCATCTGAAAGAGTAAGATGAATCTTGGTCTTCATCTTAGAGCCATCCGGTACATCTTCCATCACCAAGTGTATTGAATTTGATTCATAATACTCTACGGCCTTAGACACATTTTCAAACATATCAAGAGTAAATTGTGCCCAACGTAGAATGCTCAGTTGCGGTGTTTCACTTAATGGACAGCTAATACCGTAACTGGCGTCAGTATCAAATAGGATGCGATCAGAAGAGAAACTACATAAGTTAGCATTGGAAGATTCCCTCACTAAGGTGAACAATCGGTTGGCGTTTAGAAGTGCCTTTGAGCCATTAGTGAACCAAAGAGCGACTCCACTCTATCTATTGATCATTGATGTCGACCACTTTAAACAAGTCAATGCCATTCGACAAACAATTGAACAGGCTATTTTTATCAGCCAAGATAAACGTATACCAGTCACTGTGAGTATTGGGCTATCTGAGTATCAACCTGGAATGACTCTGTCTGAACTGCTAAAAGAAGCAGATGATTACTTTTATGTTGCAAAGAAAAATGGACGAAATCGTCTTGTACATCAAACTAATAATGAATCGCCATTAACTTTAGTTAAATAAAAAARGACCAGCATATAATTGCTGGTCTTTATGTTTATGCGAGTTTTATTTACATTGCTGCAGCGAAGATTGCAGAGATCTCTTCATGGCTTGCTTGTTTAGGGTTAGTAAAACCACATGCATCTTTTAGTGCATTATCAGCAAGGACTGAGATGTCCTTTTCTTCAACATTTAATGCTTTAAGACCTGTAGGAATACCTACGTCTTTAGAAAGAACTTGGATTGCTTCTAACGCTGCATTTGCTCCCTCTTCAGCAGATAGCTCTGCAACATTCACACCCATTGCTTTAGCCACATCACGTAGACGTTCTGGGCAAACTTGCGCGTTATAACGCTGTACATGTGGAAGAAGAACGGCATTACAAACACCGTGTGGTAGATCGTAGAATCCACCTAACTGGTGCGCCATGGCGTGAACGTAACCTAGTGATGCATTATTAAATGCCATTCCAGCCATAAATTGTGCATACGCCATCTGCTCACGTGCTTCAATATTTTGACCATCTGAAACGGCAGTGCGAAGGTGTGCCTGAATCAATTCAATCGCTTTAATTGCAACGGCGTCGGTAATTGGCGTTGCTGCAATTGACACATAAGCTTCGATGGCATGAGTTAATGCATCCATACCTGTTGCCGCAGTTAGCGATGCGGGTTTAGCTAGCATCAGCTCTGGGTCATTGACTGAAATCAGTGGTGTTGTGTTTTTGTCTACAATCGCCATTTTGATGTGTCGAGACTCATCAGTGATGATACAAAAACGAGTCATTTCAGAAGCTGTGCCAGCGGTGGTGTTAATAGATATTAACGGTAATTGAGGTTTAGCAGATTGATCAACACCTTCGTAGTCAGCGATTTTTCCACCATTAGCAGCAACCAGAGCAATACCTTTGGCACAATCATGTGGAGACCCGCCACCCAGAGAGATAACACAGTCACAATTGTTCTCTTTAAGTAGCTCAAGACCAGCGACAACGTTGCCCGTTGTTGGATTAGGTTGTGTGCCATCAAATACTGCTGCAGCAATATCTCGCTCAGCAAGAAGATCGGTTAATTGCTTAACCATACCAATCTGTTTGATCACTGTATCCGTCACGATTAATGCTTTTTTAAAGCCGTGAGATTGGATAGCGTTCACAGCATCCGTTAAACATCCTGCGCCCATAAAATTTACTGTAGGGATAAAAAATGCAGTACTCATAACAATTTCTCCATAAAAATCAAAGTTAAATACGATAGGGGACTGGCCTTTTTATATAAATCAATCCACTGGCGTATGCAGCCTTAACCCTTAAGTGATACCACTTTACGATTAGTAGTAGTTAACTCCTTACTCACTGACAACAAATTGATCTCAAACAAATATGATGTAATAGAAAATAATTCTCAATATAAATGTGATATCGATCCATATAATTGACGTTATTTAGATATTTAGTCGTCATGAGTTCTGATACGTTCTATTTAAGCTGTGAACCTAGTTGTATGTGAAATATGGAGAGAAAATAGACAATGTTAGGCAATTTATTCATGGAAATAAGTAGGTTGAATATCTGATGACTTTACAATGAGTGATAGAGCAAAAAATAAAAAATGATGAGAGTCACATATTTATCAAGTTAACTTATTGATAGTAATTCATAAAATAAAATTTCATGTATAAGGGTAATATTCCCCAGTTAAATAGCCATCTCTGTTCGTTTGAAATAAAAAACAAAACTAAGATGAAAATGATGATGTTGAGTGCATGATTTTTGATGGCAGTTCTTGTAGTTCAGACAATCTTTACCATACTCGAATAGTTATTTTTTATCGTTTTACCCGTTTTGAGGCACTTCGGCTTCAATAATAGAGAGAATAGTCATCGGTGGGTTAGGAAAGATCTATGTTAAGCGCAACAGAAATATCAGTGGATGATAGACCAAATGAGGTGATCAGAGCCTTACAAGTTGAAAGTGAATCGAGTGATACCTGTTTAATGTATGAGTATTTCACCGATCTTTGTGCTGCTGATATTGAGCTTTCTCATACCGATAGTGTTTCGATGGCTTGTCAGCTGTTAATGAAAGAGAGTTACGATGTAGTACTGCTTGACCTTAATCTGCCAAATAGGGCTGGCTTGGAAGCACTACATACGATATTGCAATCGGCACCTGATATTGCCGTGGTGGTTATCAGTGACATTGACAGTGAAACCTTTGCGATTCAAACGTTAAAAGCAGGTGGTCAAGATTATATTGTTAAAGGGCAGTTTGATCACTACTCATTAAACAAAACCATTCGTTATGCACATGAACGGAAAAAAATTAAAGATCGTCTTACCTATCTTGCTCAATATGATCCGCTCACCAAACTGTTAAACCGTGAATCCTTTTTATCTCGTATGTCTGAAGCGGTAGATCGTTCCATTCGCAACGAAAATACACTTGCCGTCTTTTTTATCGATTTAGATGACTTTAAACAGGTTAATGATACGTACGGCCATGCAATGGGGGATGAATTGTTAACTCAAGTGGCGGAACGTTTTACCTTGAGTATTCGCAGAGAAGATACCATCGCGCGTTTAGCTGGGGATGAATTTGCCATTTTGGTTGAATCAGTTAACTCGACTGAGTCATCGAATGTAGTGTCTGAAAAGCTGTTTGAGTTGATGGAGATTCCTTTTCAACTTCCATCCGGAGAGTTGTATATCACTATAAGTGTGGGTATCACCTTATTTAATGGCAAAAAAGTGTCGATTGAAAATGCACTAAAACAAGCTGATGCCGCTATGTATAGGGCAAAAAAGGAGAGTGGTAATACCTATCACTATTATGACGACGAACTTGAAAGGAAGCTAAAGTTACGAAACTTATTAAAAGAGAATGTTTTACTCGCAATCCAAAACGAACAGCTGTTTATTGAATATCAGCCTCAAGTCGATAAAGAGAATCGATTGATTGGGGTGGAGTCACTTTTGCGTTGGAAAATTCCTAAGCTTGGCGTTATTTATCCCGCTTCTTTTATCCCTTTTTTAGAAGATACAGGCAGTATTGTTCCGTGCGGGGAGTGGGCGTTAAGAAAGTCATGTCAGCAAGTAAAAATCTGGTATGACTCAGGTGTGGTACCTGCTGATTTTATTCTAAATGTGAATGTATCAGCTAAACAAGTAAGGTGTTCTGACTTTTTTACTACGGTGAAAACGATAGTAGCCGAGACCAGTTTTCCAGTGGATAACCTTGTCTTAGAGATAACAGAGGTCACTTTGATGGAAGAGCACAAATGGAGTATTGAGACCTTAAGAAAACTGGTGGAATTAGGCGTCTCTATTACCATTGATGATTTTGGTTTAGGTCGCTCGTCATTGAGTTATTTGGCAACATTTCCATTTAGTACGATGAAAGTTGATCGCTCGTTTATGGCACATTTTCCACAAGATCATGACACGGTGGTATTGATCAAAACCTTGATTGGTTTGGCGAAGAGTCTGGATAAACAATTAATCGTAGAGGGTGTCGAAAGCCAGCTGCAACGAGATCTTTTACTCGAGTTAGGCTGCGAAAAATTTCAAGGGTTTCTGTTCTCGAAACCGCAACCAATCGACCATATCCAAGATATTTTCAAGCACTTTGAGCCAGAAATTCCTACGAATAAAGTCGTGCATTTACCGTCATATTAAGTGACATTGTGGTAGTCTCTGGGAATAATTGTTATTGATGTGGTAGGTAGATGTACGAGTTCAAGATAGTGGCCTTTTCTGATGAGATGTCCCAGATAAAAAAAGTAAGGCATACGGTTTTCACTCAAGAACAGGGTGTGGACGGTGCAATAGATTTCGACGGGCAAGACAAGCTGGCCATTCACATTCTGGCACTGAAAGCTGAGCAAGTAGTAGGTACAGGACGAATGCTTGAGGATGGGCATATTGGGCGAATCGCTATTTTGAAGAGTGCTCGAGGTGAAGGGCTGGGTGCTAAAGTGGTTCAAGGTTTGGTAGATGAAGCCCAAAAATTAGATTTCACTAAGGTCTACTTAGGGTCTCAACTTCACGCTGTTGATTTCTATCGAAAGCTAGGCTTTTCTCCTTATGGTGAAGAGTACATTGAAGCGGATATTCGCCATGTTTCCATGCAAAAGCGACTACCATAAGATGGATTATCATGAGTAATCATCATCAAATGGGGCTATTTGACGAGGTGTTGGATGAGCCAATTAATATTTTGCCAAAGGATGGCTGTGTTAATTACTACGGACAGTTGATTAAAGCAACCGATGCGAAACATTATTTTGAGAGGTTATTGGATAGCATTAAATGGCGACACGATGAAGCTATCATCTATGGCAAACACATTATTACCAAACGAAAGGTCGCGTGGTATGGCGATCAAGCATTTGATTACACCTACTCAAATACCACTAAATCAGCATTGGCTTGGACCCATGAACTACTGGAGCTAAAGGCCTTAGTTGAGTCAGCTACCGGCGAGCTATTCAACTCATGTCTATTGAACTTATACCATGATGGTAGTGAGGGAATGGCCTGGCACAGTGATGCCGAAACTGCTTTGAAAAAGAATGGAGCTATCGCATCATTAAGTTTCGGCGCACAACGCAAGTTTGCTTTTAAGCATAAAAACAGTGGAGAGGTTGTCTCTTTGCCATTAGCACCAGGTAGCTTGTTAGTGATGAAAGAAGAAACTCAAACTCACTGGTTACATCGATTGCCACCAACGGCCACTGTCTCAACACCAAGGGTCAACTTAACGTTTAGAACCATTAGTTAGGTAACCCAATTTACTTATGGGCTTTTTGGTACTCTTTGCCCCAAGAGCAGAGGAGATCCAAGGCCGGATTTAACTGCTCAGCCAACTCTGTTGAGGTGTATTCAACTCGAGGTGGCACTTCTGCATAAATGACTCGACTAACTAATTTATCCTCCTCCAAAGCCCGTAACTGTTGAGTAAGGGTTTTTTGCGTTATTTTTGGGATTCTATTTTTTAACTCCCCAAAGCGTAATGTTTTACCGCGCAGCTGATAAAGAATAATGACCTTCCACTTTCCGCCAATGACATCGATGGCAGTGGCGACGGGACACGCCAACATATCAGTACCTATTTCTACTTTACATGAAGCTGGAAATTTTTTTTCAGCCGTTGAAGCCTCTGAATTCGCCATTAGGCACCTCTAGGAAACTAAATGTCTTTTTTGTGCGTACTTGTTTATCGCTTTGCACATATCTATAGTTACCAAAGTATACTAACTACCAATAAGATACAAATAATAGTTAGTGAATTGAGTCATCACCAAAGGAAGGACCAAGATGTCAGATAAAACCATAGAATTGATCAGCTTCAACCTGTGCCCATTTGTACAGCGCTCGGTGATAACGTTAAAGAAAAAAGGGATTGATTTTAAAATCACCTATATCGATCTTGCGGATAAGCCAGATTGGTTCTTGGCTATCTCACCATTAGGGAAAGTACCCGTGGTAAAATATGATAATGAAGTGTTGTTTGAATCTGCTGTGATTAATGAATTCATTGATGAAATTACGCCAAATCAAATCATGCCCTTAGATCCTTTGCAAAAAGCCAAAGATCGCGGTTGGATTGAGTTCTCTAGCCAAATCATCATGAATCAATACATGATGACAGTAGCGAAAAATGAAGAAGACTTTACCAGCCAAAAGAAGGCGATGATTGATAAACTTATTCGCTTAGAGGGTACTGTACAAGAAGGTGGTTTCTTTAATGGTAACGAGTTTTCATTAATCGACGCTGCAGTGGCCCCTATGTTTACTCGCTTGGAAGTGATCAAAAAACACTTCGTTCATGACTTGTTAATTGGCTTACCAAAACTACAAGCATTGTCTGACAATTTGGTGAGTCAACCGTACGTTACATCATCGGTTATTGAAGATTTTGAATCTGTATTTGTAAACTATTTGAAAGGAAGTGACAGCTATTTAGTGGCGTAGAAAAAAGTCCTATTTGATGAGAGCGATTACGCTGCCATTAAATAGGACTCTCTTCCTAGATGTTTCTCTTTTCTCTTGAAAGCACCCTTGCCTTTTCTTGCTTTTACCACCTGAGTTTTATACACCTTCGAAGTGACTAATGCTTTCAAAAAGTTGTCGTTTATGGTGCCTCTTCCAATGTCCGTTTGCGCAGAAGTTGTCTGCACAGATGAAGGACTCAGGTGTTTTTTCTTTTTACTCATCTTGTTGTACCTCTCATTGATTAAGAGGCTATTGTAGCTCATGCAAGCTCATTATTTAAACAATTGTTGTCAGTTATTTTTTAAATGCGGCTACAAGCTGTTCACCCAGCTCCATGTTCATGGCTGAGCCTTCAATCGATTGGCGAGTATCATCAATAATCTGCTCCATACTCTGTTTGATCTCTTCTGAACTGCTCAGTTGTTGTTGAACCTGAGTGATGGTTTCATTTACCAAATCAGAACTAGACTGCGCCATAGTCACCAACTCTTGAAGATTTGTGATCGTGCTATCAGCAATGGTGACACTGCCTTCGATAATGGTGGCCACATCTTTTTGCTTATTGATAATAGACGCGGACACATCCATAATTTTTGTCATTTCACTTTGAATCTGATCGGCAGATTGGTTAGCAGTATTGGCCAATGAACGAACCTCATCTGCTACTACGGCAAAACCACGCCCGTGCTCACCCGCACGCGCGGCTTCAATCGCGGCATTTAGCGCTAATAAGTTGGTCTGTTCAGCAATGCCTTTAATCGACTCGACCAGCTGTCCTATATTTCGGTTATTGTTATCTAAACTGGTAAGAAGCTCTGTAAATTCAGATATATAGGTTGATGAACTGGTAATGTTACTGGCTAGGTCATTAAGTTGATTAATACCTGTCTCAGAGATTTGTGCCGTATTTTGTGCCGATTTCAGTGATTCATTAGAAATAGACTCAATGTCACTTGACTGGTCGATAAAGGACTGAATCGACAGGTAGCTATTTTCAACGTTGTTCAGACGTTGAGTTGAGGCCTGATTAACGTTTTTTGCATTATCTGCCACACGTTGAGCCATCTCTAAAGGAGCGCTATCCATGAGTTGTTCAAAGAGTTTATTTTGGGCGCGAAGATGGGTGAGTTCTGCTTCGTCAATGATAACGCTGCCTGCGGGGAGTTTACGCGAACCAAAAATATTTAACATAGTATCTACCTGATTAAGAAGTTTTTGTGCTTAGAATCGCTTCAACGCTTGAGTAGGTTGAAACACAATAGGGGACGCAGTAGGTCAGTAGGATTTTAATGACAACAGTTAATGATAACTCTCCTGCTATCAATACATCTAGCTGATTAATGAGCATTAAAATGGTCCCCACAATGAGTGAGATTTTTGTTGAACGGGATACCACGTTGCGGTGAGTTGCTACGCTTAACCACTGATTTATACTTTTCATACACCATCATACTACTGTGTTATTTAACAGTACGTTAACGCGCTCTGCACTTAATTGCAAAGGAAGTAACATAAAGTGTGCTCTGAACAATTATCCTACTTTAAATATAGACTACACTTGCTAATAAGTAGATAAGGGAGGATTTATGACAATACATCAAGAGCTCACACTTCATTGCAGTAAAGATAAGGTCTTTTCTGCTCTAACTGACTCTAACACGTTTGCGAAATTTACGGGGGCTCCTGCCGTTATTGATGCATGTGTTGGCGGCGAATTTTCCTGCTTTAATGACATGATCTCGGGTGTGACCGTAGACATTGTAGCTGATAACTATCTTGTTCAAGCGTGGCGTGCGGGGACTTGGGATAGCAATGTCTTCTCTATCGTGAAAATTGAGTTGATTGCGGTTTCAGAACAGGAAACACGACTACTTTTTGAGCACAAAGGGTACCCTGAAGATCAGAAAGAGCACCTTTGTATTGGCTGGCATGAGCGTTATTGGAAACCAATGACTAAATATGTTGAGGCGACTTAATACGTAGACGTAGAGTGTAACTTCTCTGATTCAACCTGCGCAATGATCACTCTGTTACGACCATTGAGTTTGGCTCTATACAAGGCTTCATCAGCGCGTTTTAACTGCTTTTTATACTCTTGTTATAACGTTTGAATGTTGAGAGCTGTTACTGCACCGATAGAAATGCTTACGTTCAATTTTCCAACTTTAGAATCAACCGGGAGAGTACAAATTGCTGATCGGATCGTTTCAAGCTGGTTAAGTGGTGGTTGATGGCCCTGAAGCAAACAGACAAACTCCTCACCTCCCCAGCGGACCACAATATCGCCATCGGGTAAGGTCTCTTTTAATCGTTGAGCAACTTCAATCAGCACTTCATCACCGACATCATGGCCATAAGTATCATTGATGGATTTAAATTTATCCAGATCCAGAATAGCGATTGAGCAGCGCGCTGATGCCGTCTGCGACGTGGGGCGATCTGCTAAGTATTGGTCTAGGTAGCGACGATTAAAGAGTCCGGTTAATGAACAGGTTGTTGTTTGAACGGTGAGTTCTTGGTTACGAAAAAACATAATACATAATCCAAGGGTTAACGCTGAAACAGCGACGAAAATAATGTAGCCTCGAAATTTTTGTTGCTCAATTCGTACTGTATTGAGCTCATCTTTGACGGTCAATAAGTGATTGTTCTGCTCTATCTGTTTGACATTGAATTTTTGTTCTAAATAGTAAAGTTCGCTTTTTCTTTTATCAAATAACATCGCATTATTACCATGGTAATAACTCTTTAAATGTGCCAATGAGTGGTTAATCTGTTTCTGTGTTTCATAAAAGCTTGCCAGGTGCATATGGGTTGTAATGGCCCATCTTTTACTGCCCACCTCATTAAACAGTGATAACGCTTTTATAAGGTCCGACTCTATATGGCTATCTTGTTCAAGAGCGATATTTATTTTTGCTTTAAGAAGGTAGCACTGACCTTGTTGTAGTTTATATTTTGGCGCATGAGGGCGTAGCAGGCAAGCATTGCTAGCTTCAAGCGCTTGTTGGTACTGCCTTTCAGATAAGAGCAGGTCTGATTTAGCTTTAAGCAAAATAACATCCAACCGTTCATTCAGTGTGTTTGTGAAATAGGACTCTGCTTGTTCATACGCGATGCGGGCTTTTTCATTAAGATTTTGACTTAAATAGAGAAATGATTCGTTGGTGAACAGTATTAGCATTACGTCGTCATTGGCACTGTTATTATTCTTATAGTGCTCTTTAGCTTGGTTAATAAAGATTAACGCTTTGTCCCACTCCTCTAAATAGATATATAAGAGGGCCAGATTCACGGTGCTTATGCCGTTATAGATATTTTTTGGGTACTTTTCACCTAATTTCAACGCCTTATGAAAGTAGGTTTGAGCTTCAACGGATTCCGTTCTTATATTATGTATCACGCCAGCGGTATTGTAGGACTTCATCAATAACGATTCGTATTGGATTGACTCTGCAATGGTGATGGCTTTTTTAATCAATTGACTTGCGTCGTCCAACTCGCCTTGTTTGGCATGTTCTATCGATCTATCAGTTAGCCGTGTTGCTTGGAGCCATGACATGCCATCTGTCTCTGATAACAGTGCTAAGCTCTTTTCGTAGCTGCTTGTACTCCCGGTGCTTTTTTCCAGGTTGGCAATATTAAGCAAAATCATCAAACGATAGGCAAGGTAAATGGGACTCTCAATTTTAGGATGTGATTGATTAAGGTTGTTCAAGTCGCTACGTGCTTGCTTTGGGTCTACTCGCGATTGTTCGAGAAGCGTAATCAGTTGTTGACCATAAGGGGTTTTATTTAGCTCATCTTTAGGACTAAAAACACTCGGTTCAATCGGATGTGTTACAGGGGTATCTATCGTTCTAAAGTGATAGATACTGAGCAATAGGCATATTGATATAATGACAAAAAGTGCTCGGATGAACGTTGGGTTTTTCATGTTTTCTATCAAAAATGTAAGGGAGTGGAGATATTTTAACGGAATGGCGTTCTGCTGGCAATGACATTTCAGCATGACCAATATCATAAGCTTCGACTTTATTACTGGAAAAAACTTAACGAGTTATTTTAAATGACAATATGACATCTAATTCATATTTCCATTTAAATAGTGGATAGTTATTCTATTTTTATTCCATTTTTTATTTATGGAATATTATTTCTCATAAATAAAATTATTATTTCTTCAATTAAAACAACATCATATATTGATATTTTTATATTTAATTGTAATTACCAAGGTGTTGGACGGTATTTGTGAGCGTTTACAATAATGTTTTTGATTTATAGTAATATATTATTTCTAGTTGGTTAATAACCAATTTTTTATATTTAAATAATGCCAGCTTTATAAATTAATAAATATTTAATATTCCAAATTAGAGCCGCTGTATATACAAGGTGATAAAGAGGTTGAGTGCAAAAATACTTAACATGTCACGAGGGGTATAGGAAGTGGATGCCTAAATTGGTCATTGGCTCGACATAAATTCTGCCGAGCAGTTTATGGAGAAATGATTATGACAAGTGTTGCAATACCGCGCATTTTAAAGTTTAAAACCTTTCCAAGTGCTTTTACGATTCTGTTTATTATTACCCTGTTAGCCGTTGCCTGTACCTGGCTGATTCCGGCTGGTGCCTACTCAAAGCTGACTTACAGCACTGAGTCTGGAATGTTACAAATTCTTACTCCAGCGGGGGATGTGTCTAGTATCGAACCGACGCAATCTGAGCTAGACAAGCTAGGAGTTAATATTAAGGTAGATCAATTTACGGGGGGGATCATTCGTAAACCCATTGCGGTGCCTGGTACCTATGAACGTGTTGCACCTATCCATAAGGGCATCGAGGATGTAACGAAAAGCATGGTAGAAGGCACTATTGAAGGGGCTGATGTTATTGTGTTTATTCTCGTTCTTGGAGGCATGATCGGAGTGGTAAATGCCACCGGCTCGTTTAATTCAGGGTTGATTGCCTTATCAAAGAAAACCAAAGGACGTGAATTTACCTTGGTATTTTCCGTTTGTCTTGTCATGGCGTTGGGGGGAACCACATGCGGTTTGGAAGAGGAGGCGGTTGCTTTTTATCCTATCCTAGTGCCTATTTTTCTTGCCATGGGGTACGACTCCATAGTGTGTGTCGGCGCAATCTTCTTAGCTGGGTCAATGGGAACCACTTTCTCAACCATTAACCCTTTCTCTGTGGTTATCGCCTCGAATGCAGCAGGGATCCCGTTTACGGCGGGTATTGAGTTTAGAATATTCGGATTGATTGTGGGTTTTGCTGTCGTGGTCGCTTACCTTTATTGGTATTGTAAAAAAATCAAAAAAGACCCTAGTTTTTCATATACCTATGAAGACCGTGAGAAATTTGAAGCGCGTTATATGTCTGATGTTGATATGACCCATGAAATTCCTTTTACCGCTCGTCGAAAGTTAATTCTGACCCTGTTTACGCTTGCTTTTCCTTTGATGATTTGGGGGGTATCAGTTGGAGGGTGGTGGTTCCCAAGCATGGCGGCATCCTTTTTAGCCATCACTATCGTGATCATGTTCATTTCAGGTTTGCCCGAAAAGAAATTGGTTGAATCCTTTACTAAGGGGGCGTCTGAATTAGTCGGGGTCTCTTTGATCATCGGTTTGGCTCGTGGTGTCAACCTGGTGCTCGAGAATGGAATGATTTCCGATACGATTCTCTATGCCGCTTCTGATTTAGTCATGGGCATGGAGGGGACGGTGTTCATCGTGGTGCAGATGTTGGTGTTTGCACTGTTGGGTTTTATTGTACCGTCATCATCTGGCCTCGCAGTGTTGTCTATGCCCATTATGGCTCCTCTTGCTGATACGGTGGGTATTCCGCGTGAAATTGTGGTGTCTGCGTATAACTGGGGACAGTATGCAATGCTGTTTTTAACCCCAACGGGATTGGTACTGGCGACACTGCAAATGTTGGATATGTCTTACAATAAGTGGTTGAAGTTTGTCTGGCCAATGGTGCTGTTTGTTTTGGGATTTGGTGCTTTGATGCTCACCATACAGGTGGCGATGATTTAAGCAACGAAGGAAAATAAAAAGGAAGTAAAACGCAAGCCGGGGGAGCCTACGTTTTACTTCCTATCTGTTATTGATGATTAATGAAAGGGCGTTTACTTACTAAAGAAAGCGCGTTTTAGTGCGGCTTCTAAGCCACGAACTTCCGCTAGACCTTTCAAACGACCAATCGCAGAGTAACCTGGGTTGGTTTTCTTCGTGAGGTCATCGAGCATTTGGTGACCATGATCTGGACGCATTGGAATCAGGCGCATGTCGCCATTATCTTCACGGCGCTGCTCCTCTTTCAAGATCTCCATCACAACGTTGTACATATCAACATCACCATCTAAGTGAGCAGCTTCGTGGAAGCTCAGTTGATTCTCTTCACGCTGAGTTGAACGCAAATGAGTAAAGTAAATACGATCGCCATACTGCTTGATCATGTTGACTAAGTCATTATCGCCACGGACACCATAAGAGCCGGTACACATGGTAATACCATTCATTTTACTCGGCACATTAGTGGTTAGCCATTCAATATCATCAATGGTCGAAACAACGCGTGGCAAACCAAGAATAGGACGCGGTGGATCATCTGGGTGAATCGCCATCTTTAACCCTTCTGAGTCACAGATTGGCATTAACGCTTGTAAAAATAGCGCTAAATTCTCACGCAGAGTCTCTTTATCAATATTTGAATAACGATCTAACTGAGTTTGAAACTCACCGAGCGTATACCCCTCTTCTGCACCAGGAAGACCTGCAATGATGTTAGAGGTTAGCTGATCAATGTCCGCTTGCGACATCGCTTCAAAATAGTTTTTTGCTTCATTTTGCTCTTTTTCTGAGTAATCTTGCTTAGCATTTGGGCGTTTTAAAATGAATAACTCAAACGCTGCAAATGCAATTTGGTCAAAACGGAGTGCACGAGACCCATCAGGCATTTCAAATTCAAGATCGGTACGAGTCCAATCAAGTACAGGCATGAAGTTATAACAGACAGTATCAATGCCGCAATCGGCTAAATTCTGCAGAGTCTGTTTGTAGTTCTCTATCCATTGCAGATAGTTTCCTGAGCGAGTTTTGATCTCTTCATGTACAGGAACACTCTCTACAACTGACCACGTTAAGCTTTTCGCTTCAATGATCGCTTTGCGTTTTAGGATCTCTTCTTTGGTCCATACTTCACCATTTGGAATGTGATGAAGTGCATTGACGATTCCTGTGGCTCCTGCCTGACGAATATCATTTAAAGAGACAGGATCATTAGGGCCGTACCAGCGCCAAGTTTGTTCCATGACAACCACCTTTAATTTTGACATAGCAAAGCCGTCGGTAATTATTTACCGAAAAAGCTTGCTGATAATAAATGTTGAACCACCAAAAATTGGCGGAGGTTAGGAGTACAGTTACACTGTATTCTTAATATGTACGACGGGATTCGAGCTGAATAGATAACCATCAAAATTAGGGTCATCAATATCAGACAGTTCGAGCAGTCGCTGTTTTACATTTTCAAGGTGTTGCCACATAGAGTGTTTGGCAGCAATTGGGTCTTTACGTTGCATAGCAGACAAAATTTGAGCATGGTCTTCAAGCCACTCTTTTCGGTAGTCACGGCCAATGATTCGAGAATGCAGCTTTTGCCACATTGGACTCTGTTCACGACGCTCCCAAGAGTGTTTTAACATATCCACTAATACTGAATTTTGAGTGGCTTCAGCAATACATAAATGAAACTGTTCGTCACCGACACTGTCACTGCTGTTATTGGCAAGCTCTTCTCTTTCCAGTTTTAATGCGGCACGCATTTTGACAATATCACCCGGCGTGACTTGAATAGCAGCAAACTCTGCAATATTACTTTCAAGTAGCTGGCGGGCTTGTAGCATCTCAAATGGGCCGGCATCATCACTAATAATGGCTTCTCTTCCGTGGGATTTATTAGGAATGTTGATGACATAGACACCTGAACCTTTTCTGACTTCAACCAGGTTCTCTAGCTCCAACATGATTATTGCTTCACGAACGACAGTACGGCTCACATTTAACTGCTCTGCGATATCGCGTTCAGGAAGTAGACGTTCACCGACAGGGTATACGCCTTCAATAAGCTGTTGACGCAAGATCAAACCAAGTTCTTGGTATGGTCTTTTGGGTTCAAATAGCATCATAATATTTTTGCTCGGATTCATTGCACTACTTACGCAATCATAGCGACCAATTATAATTGGTCAACCTGTTTATCTTTTGTTACAACACCTTTGTGAGTAGCCAGTAACTTTTACTGACTACTGCACATGTTATTACGGTTCAGTTAGTTAACGGCTTTGATCTCTTCAACCAGAGTGTGTAACTCAGGGTTAGAGGTCTTAATCTCGTTATACATAGGTTTTACTGCATCACGGAAAGCGGCTTTGTTTGGAGTCACAAAGGTGACGCCCATTTTTTCTGCTTTAGCGCGCTCTGCTTTTTCAGACTTGTCCCATAGCTCTTTCATCAGTTCCATAGAATCTAATGCCGCTTTTTTTACGATTTTCTGATATTCAGGTGTTAAACCGTCGTATGATTTTGTAGAAATAACAAGAACATCAGGAACCATAGTGTGCTCATCTAAGCTGAAGAACTTAGCGACTTCACTGTGACGGCTTAAACTGAATGATGGGATGTTGTTTTCAGCAGCATCAACCACACCTTGCTGTAGAGCGGTATACAACTCACCGTAGGCAAGAGGTGTTGGGCTTCCGCCTAAACCTTTAACCATGCTGATTGCAGATGGACTTGGTTGAACACGTACTTTAAGACCTTTTAGATCTTCTGGAGTATTAATTGGTTTAGACGTGTAGAAGCTACGAGCGCCTGCTGCGTAATACGTTAGACCAATAAATCCACTCTCTCTTGAAGAAGCAAGAATTTTCTCACCAATAGCACCTTCTGTGATGCTGTTGTAGTGCTCTTTATCACGGAAAAGGTAAGGCAGGTTAAACGCTGAATAATCTGCTGAAAATGCTTCCATTTCTGCTGCGTTGGTTTTCACCATATCAAGAGCGCCGTTTTGCATTAGCTCCATTGATTCACGCTGAGTACCAAGCTGTGCATCAGGGTAGATACGAATTTTGACTTCACCATTGGTGAGCTCTTTTACCTCTTTCGCCATCTGGGTCATCGCTTTATGTACCGCATGGTCGCGGTTGTGGTTATGGCTTAATTTCAGTGTCGTAGCTGCAAAAGCTGATGCAGAGGTACCGATAGTAAGGGCGGCACCAATTACTGCTGTCAGGATAGTTTTACGCATAGTCATTTCATCATTCTCCGTGATTTTTGTTTCGTCAGTGTAAGGTATGAATCTGAGGTGATAGTGCGACTATTTTTCAAATTGGTCAAAAACAAAATGCCAATTGGTTGACCAATGTCACGATAATTTGATCTGAATTGGTCAACCAATATTGTTGTGACGAAGTTCACATGACAATTTGTGCAGGTTATCTATACTTCGCTGGAATTATCTTAATAGTGACACAGACATTGATAATAATTGGTCAACCTATGTACTAGTTCAGTGTCGTATTTAAAGGAAGCAGTAATGAACAAAGCAGTTGGTTACATTAATAAAAGTTTGGCGTGGTTCACTATATCGCTCTCTACTTTCTTAGTTTTTTGTGTGATTTGGCAGGTAATCTCCCGTTATGTCATTGGTAAACCAAGCACAGTAACAGACGAGATGGCTAGATATCTCTTTATGTGGGTCGCATTAATTGGTGCTGCTTATACGACTGGTATGAAACGACACTTAGCGATTGATTTATTAACCATGAAGTTGACGGGAAAGCGCAAACTGATAAATGAAATATTCATACAATTAGCGATTGCGCTCTTCGCATCTGTCGTTTTGGTGTATGGCGGTTTTAACCTCGCAATGAAGACCTTATCAACGGGGCAGGTAACCCCGGCTTTAGGGATACAAATGGGTTATGTCTACTACTGCTTACCAATTAGTGGTCTCTTGATGATTTTCTACTCTGCGGTTTTCGGTTCAGAGAAAGTAAAAGAACTCATTGAAATTAAATAATATTCGCTGAAAAGCAAACCTTAATCATTTTAAAAGGACACCATCATGGAATGGCAGGTAATTCTGACACTATTTGGTAGCTTCGCTGTACTGTTAACACTCGGGATCCCAGTATCCTTTGCAATTGGTCTATCTTCACTCGCAACGATCATGTTATCTCTTCCTTTAGAGCCTGCTATTGCAGTGGTTGCACAACGTATGGCGGCAGGTTTAGATAACTTCGCACTATTAGCAATTCCATTCTTTATTCTTGCTGGCAACATCATGAATCAAGGTGGCATCGCGATTCGCCTTATTAACTTCGCGAAAGTACTGGGTGGCCGACTACCGGGTTCTCTGGCACACGTAAACGTGATGGCCAATATGATGTTTGGTTCTATTTCTGGTTCAGCGGTTGCGTCAGCCGCAGCGGTTGGTGGAACAATGGCACCTCTACAGAAAAAAGAGGGTTATGACGAGAACTTTTCAGCTGCTGTTAACATTACCTCTTGTCCTACCGGGCTTCTGATCCCACCAAGTAATACATTAATTGTATTTTCATTGGTATCGGGTGGAACCTCAATCGCAGCGCTTTTCCTAGCAGGTTATATCCCGGGCATTATCATGGGCCTGAGTTTAATGATTGTGGCTGGCTTTATTGCTAAGCGTCGCGGCTATCCTGTCGCTGAAAAACCGACATTGGCCCAAGTTTGGGATACCACCTTAAAAGCGCTACCTTCACTTACATTGATTGTTGTGATCATGGGCGGCATCATTGGTGGTATCTTTACCGCGACGGAAGCCTCGGCAATTGCAGTGCTTTACACCTTCACACTGGCAGTGGTGTTCTATCGTGAAGTGAAAATAACGCAACTGCCTGGAATTATCCTTGAGTCTGCAGTGACTACCTCAATTGTACTGTTATTGGTCGGCGCTTCAATGGGCATGTCATGGGCAATGGCGAATGCCGATATCCCTTATATGATTGCAGATACGTTGCTGGCTATCTCTGATAATCCATTGGTTATTCTGTTGATCATCAACGTGATTCTATTGATTGTCGGTATCTTTATGGATATGACGCCAGCGGTACTGATCTTCACGCCAATCTTCTTACCAATCGCATTAGACTTAGGCGTTGACCCTGTGCACTTCGGTATCATGATGACGTTTAACTTGGCCATCGGTATCTGTACACCTCCTGTAGGTAGTGCACTGTTTATCGGTTGTTCTGTTGCCAAGATCTCTATCGATAAAATCATTAAACCGTTGCTGCCTTTTTATGCAGCACTGGTTGCCGCATTAATGGCGGTAACGTTTATTCCTGAACTGAGTCTGTTCCTACCTCGTTTAGTATTGGGTTACTAATTACTCGTTTCAGTAACCACTTATTGTAGTAGTGCCTTGTCAGTGTTTACTGATGAGGCCACGGAGAGAAAGATGAATCAAAACATTAGCAATATCTCGCTCAACGAATCGGTCAACCAACCAACTTACGACCGTTCAGCGCTTAAATCCCGTATTGTACACTTAGGGTTTGGTGCGTTTCATCGCGCTCACCAAGGTCTCTTCACTGATGAGGTTGCGGGAAAATCGAACAGTGATTGGGGGATCTGCGAAGTTAACTTATTCGGTGGGGAAGCTCTGATCACCTCACTTCGTGAACAGAACCATCTTTATACCGTGGCTGAAAAAGGCGCACAAACAACAGACGTGAAAGTGATCGGTTCAGTGACTGAATCACTGCACCCAGTACTTGACGGTATTGAAACCGTGATAGAAAAAATGGCCGAACCACAAGTGGCGATTGTCTCTATGACCATCACAGAAAAAGGGTACTGCGCGGATCCGGCAACGGGCACATTAGACAAAAATAACGCGTTAGTGATTGCTGATCTTGCCAATCCAACAGAGCCTAAATCAGCATTGGGTTACATTGTTCAATCGCTGAAACTGCGTCGAGATCGCGGTATTGCTCCATTTACTGTTATGTCTTGCGATAACGTACAAGAGAATGGTCATGTTGCCAAAGCGGCGGTTTTAGAGTTTGCTGCTCTGCTCGATGCTGAGCTTGGCCAGTGGATCGAACAGAACGTGACGTTCCCATGCACTATGGTTGACCGCATTGTTCCCGCTGCAACCGAAGAGACACTGACTGAAATTACCGATCTACTTGGCATCAACGATCCATGTGGTATCGCGTGTGAACCGTTCCGTCAGTGGGTGATTGAAGACAACTTTGTTGCGGGCCGTCCTGAATGGAACATCTCAGGGGCTGAATTTGTGGATGATGTAGTGCCTTACGAAGAGATGAAACTTCGTATGTTGAATGGCAGTCACTCATTCCTTGCTTACCTAGGCTACTTAGGCGGGTATGCACATATCTCTGACACCATGACCGATCAAGGCTACCGCAAGGCGGCTCTTGATATGATGATGCAAGCACAAGCGCCATCACTGACCATGCCAGAAGGAACCGATCTTGAAGGGTATGCAAAGCTGCTTATTGAGCGATTTACTAATCCAAGCTTGAAGCATAAAACCTGGCAGATTGCGATGGATGGCAGCCAAAAGATCCCTCAGCGCATGGGCGGCAGTCTACGTTTTCACCTTGAGCAAGGCACTGATTTTAAATGGCTTGCTGCGGGTATTGCTGGTTGGATGCGTTTTGTTTCTGGTGTTGATGAGCAAGGTAAAGAGATTGATGTACGCGATCCGATGGCAGAGATGTTGCGCGGCGTGTGCGAACAGCACGGTCTGAATGCAACGGTGGTTCCAGCCCTGTTAGCTGTTGAAGCTATTTTCGCGCCAGAAATTGGTCAAAATGCGCAAGTGATTGAAGCGGTGACAAACGCGTATCAATCCCTTATCGACAATGGTGCTAAAGCCACTGTTGCTGCACTGTAATTTACACATAGGATCGGAGAGATAAAATGAAAACATTTATGTGTGACGATTTTCTGTTAACAAATGAAACAGCGCGCCGCTTGTATCACGAGTTTGCTAAAGACTTGCCAATTTATGACTACCACTGCCACTTAAATCCACAAGAAGTGGCACAAGATCGTCAGTTTGCTAACTTAAGCCAAATATGGCTTGAAGGTGATCACTACAAATGGCGTGGCATGCGCAGTGCGGGAGTTGCAGAATCATTAATTACTGGCACTGATGCATCAGATTATGACAAATACATGGCGTGGGCGAAAACCGTACCACAAACGATAGGAAACCCTCTGTACCACTGGAGTCACCTAGAGCTGCGTCGTCCATTTGGTATCGTTGGCAAACAATTAAGCCCTGACACTGCCGACTCAATTTGGCATGAGTGTAATGAACTGCTGGCCACGCCTGAGTTCTCCGCGCGCGGCATTATGAAACAGATGAATGTTGTCATGGGAGGAACGACGGACGATCCAATTCATACCCTTGAGCACCACAAAGCGATCGCATTAGACAGCAGCTTTGATGTGGAAGTGACCCCAAGCTGGCGTCCAGACCGAGCCTTTAAGATTGAGTTAGGTGGATTTTCTGAGTATATGCAGCTGCTTGGTGAAGTCGCCGATGTTGAGATAAGCCGTTTTGAGCACCTATTAACGGCGTTAGATCGCAGACTGGATCACTTTGCTCTGCACGGTTGTAAGGCAGCCGATCACGGTATTGAAGTGGTTCGTTTTGCTTACGTACCATCAGAGCAGGAGCTGGATGCCATTCTCTCTAAACGTCTAATTGGCGAAACGTTAACTGAAACTGAAATTGATCAGTTTTCAACGGCTGTGCAAGTGTGGTTAGGCAAGCAGTACGCCAAACGTGGCTGGGTAATGCAATTGCATATTGGTGCACAACGTAATAACAGTTCTCGTATGTTCTCGTTACTTGGTGCTGATGCCGGTTTTGATTCAATCAGCGATCGTACCTTCTCCGCTCAGCTCTCCTCTCTGCTTGATGCGATGGACATGAGCAATGAGTTACCAAAAACGATTCTTTACTGCTTGAACCCACGCGATAATGAGATGATGGCCACCATGATGGGTAACTTCCAAGGTGGCGGCATCGCAGGCAAAATACAATTTGGTTCTGGCTGGTGGTTTAACGATCAAAAAGATGGCATGGAGCGTCAACTGGAGCAGTTGTCACAGTTGGGACTATTGAGCCAGTTTGTCGGTATGCTGACCGATTCACGTAGCTTCTTATCGTATACTCGCCATGAATATTTCCGTCGTATTTTGTGTAACATGATCGGTAAATGGGTCGAAAATGGTGAAGCACCTAATGACATCAACCTGCTCGGTAAGATGGTGACGGATATCTGCTTTAATAATGCAAAGTCATATTTCCGCTTACCAGGAGATAACGCATGAAACGAATAGCCATTATCGGCGAGTGTATGATAGAGCTGAATGGTTCACCATTTGGTGATATGAGGCAGTCGTACGGTGGTGACAGCTTAAATACGGCAGTCTATCTGGCGCGTACCGCTGGTGAAACTGTCTCGGTTGATTACATCAGTGCCCTTGGGTGTGATGCATTAAGTGATGGCATGCTGACGCTTTGGCAAGACGAGGGGGTAAATACCGAGTATGTATTACGCGACCCTCATCGCCAGCCCGGTCTATATTTGATTCAACTTGATGATCAAGGTGAGCGCACTTTCCTATATTGGCGTGACCAGTCTGCCGCCAAACATATGATGCAGCACCCTGAATTTACGAAGATTGAAGCGCACCTGAACAGTGTAGATATGGTCTATTTAAGTGGTATCAGTTTAGCCATATTACCTGCGGAAGATAGACAAAAAATGATCACGCTGCTGCAAGGTTTGTCTGCCAATAAGGTACAAATAGTGTTTGATACTAACTATCGACCAGCCTTGTGGAAAGATGTAGCCGAAGCGCAACACTGTTATCAGCAGGTATTTGCGATCACCGACATTGCATTGGTTACCAACGATGATGAACGCGCATTATGGTGTGATGTGAATGATGAGATGACTCTGAATCGTTTGCAAACCAGTGGCGTAAAACAAGCGGTACTGAAGATGGGGGCGGAAGGCTGCCTGTATCAGCACTTCGAGCGTGAACAGAGTGAGTGGATTACCACGACACCTGTGGAGCATGTTGTCGATACGACATCGGCAGGTGATGCCTTTAACGCAGGATTCATTGCGGGGACTTTAAGCGGTAAATCGCCTGTAACCTCTGCACTGCAAGGGCACCTATTAGCAGGAACGATCATTCAGCATAAAGGGGCTGTCATCCCAGCAGCTGCAACAAAAACGATTAACTTTAATTAATTACAACGAATTTACTATCAAGGAATTATTCAATGAGCACTATCATCGAGCAACTTGCCGCCGTAAAAATTATCCCAGTGATCGCTATTGACCGTGCTGAAGATATTATCCCATTAGGTAAAGCTCTGGCTGACAATGGCTTACCTGCTGCAGAAATCACCTTTCGTTCAGACGCCGCGGTAGAAGCGATTCGTCTTTTAAGAGCAGCGCAACCTGACATGTTAATTGGCGCGGGTACGGTGCTTAATCGTGAACAAGCAATAGCGGCAAAAGAAGCGGGTGCAACGTTTGTTGTTTCCCCTGGTTTTAACCCAAATACCGTTAAAGCGTGTCAAGAGATTGGTATCGATATCGTTCCTGGTGTGAACAACCCATCAACCATTGAAGCGGCACTGGAAATGGGATTAACCACGTTGAAATTCTTCCCTGCAGAAGCGTCGGGTGGTATTAACATGGTGAAATCTCTGCTGGCGCCATACTCGCAAGTTACTTTGATGCCAACGGGTGGTGTGAACCCTAAAAATGTAAAAGACTATCTTGCTATTGACCGAGTGTTTGCATGTGGAGGCACTTGGATGGTTGATAAGAAGATGATCAATGAAGGTCGCTGGGAAGAGATTGGTCGTTTAGCGCGTGAAGCTGCAGACATGGTGAGCTAATGCTAGCGGCAAACAATACACTATTGGTCTGGAATGATGCACAGATTCCGCACCAAATCTGGTTAGAACAGCAGCCTTTAGGTTGCCGTATCGTGATGAAAATAGTGAAAGATGTAGAACCGGAATTATTGGTTTGCGATCTTAACGATATTCATGAAAACGATCTGATACAGAGCTGGAAGGGGGAAGCGTTCTCAGTCAGCCCTGCTTATAATGACGGTGCTCTGTTTAGTCAGACTCGCGTGTTATTTAACTTGGCAACGGGTTGTGTGGTCTGGATTGTCACACACATTGCGATGCCAGATGGTCAGAAAATGTCTGCCGACCGTTTGGTGTTTGTGCCTAACATGAATGCCAAGAGAGAAAAATTAGCCGCTGTGGATAGTCTATAATAATAAGTGGTCCAATAAACATCTCTGACATAGCCAATGAGGTCTCTTATTGGCTATTTTTTTATCGTTCAGAAGTGAAAAGTTTGGCCATCTCGGGCTAGGAATAGCTGGTCAGTAAAGTGCTCGGGATGCTCCATTGCCCAAGAGTCTAGTTGGTGGCTGACATGGATTAGCCCCATAGATTTAATTGGGTACTGATGTTTGATACGAGTAGCAATAGTGAGGTCATTGTGATTACAGGATGCAGTGTCTAGCAGCGGAGGGTGATTGCAATCCAATAGCATAAGATCAATGTCGATATTGTGGAGCATGTTTTGAGTGTGCACAGGAAAGTTGATGGTGTCGGTGAAGTAGGCAAGCCGTTGGTTGTTGTACTCAAATATGTACCCAAAGCATAACTTTGAATGCTGCATCGGCACAGGGGTGATGGTAATACCTTGCCAGTTGAAAGGTTGAAACTCCACAAGTGCTTTAAACTGCAGAATCCCCGGGTGTTTGTACAAATCGTCACAACCCATCACATCGGGCGGGGAGAACACGGGAATAGTCTCCCCAACCCCCCAGCGCAGATCAAACAGTGACTGAACGTGATCCATATGAAAATGAGTCAGCAGTATCGCATCAATAGTACCAGGCGAAAATAGACTCATTAACTTGGGGTGATTGGCATCCAGTAGTAAGGTTTTGCCATTGCAGGTGATCACTGCAGACGTTTTTCCTCTTCGGTACTGCGGATGTTGGTGAGCGCGTTGGCACGCCGGACACTGACACCCGTAAACGGGTAGATGACCGACGTTGCCTGTCCCTAATAGGGTTAACTGCACAGGGGAGACTCCTCATGAAGTTTGTGAAAAAAGCGTTCAACACTTTGCGATATTTCGCCACTGTTATCAATGACCCACGCCTCAGTCGGCATGGAGGATTGGTAGTGGATTGCGCGCTGGATTCGGTCATGAATTTGTGTATCCGATTCACGTCCACGATCTTGAAGTCGAGCTCGCAGCTGTGACATCTCTACGGTAATCCAAACCGGTATGAGCTGCTCACCAAAACGCTGTTTTGCTTTGGGGTAGTATTCCCGAGAGCCATTGAGTAACACATTTTGACCTTGCTCTAACCAGTGCTCTATCTCTTTACCTACTCCATAGTAGAGTCCATTTGCATGCCAACACATAGAGAAGAGTTCCATCTCCACACGGTGGTGAAACTCGGCTTCAGTCAATGCGATGTGGTTTTCGTTCCCACTGTCTGCAGGACGAGTAATATATCGATGAGCCACTTGCATCGAGAGACGAGGGTCAGAACGAAGCGCTTGAATCACCGTGTCTTTACCACAGCCGGACGCGCCCATAATGTAGAATAGATTGGCCATGATCCCTCCTTATTAATACACTAACTGGCCTTTACGCCATGCACGTTGAACATAGGCTTGGCCTTCAACGAGATCCACCAAGATAAGATCTGCGCGTTTACCCACCTCAATCGAGCCACGATCGTGTAAATTTAAGGCATTGGCTGGATTTAGGGTTGCCAGTTTGACAGCGCTGGGTAAATCCAGTGCATTACGTGGATCTTCTGCCAGTTTGAATACCGAATCTAATAAGCTTAGTGGAAAATAGTCGGAAGAGAGAACATCAAGCACCCCCATCGAGGCCAATTCATAGGCGGCGACATTACCAGAGTGCGAACCACCGCGAACCACATTGGGTGCGCCCATTAATACATGCATCCCCAATTGATGTGAGCGTTTTGCCGCCTCAATAGTGGTTGGGAATTCGGCCAGTACTAAGCCCAATTCGTGTGACTCTTCAACGTGTTCTTGAGTCGCATCATCATGACTCGCCATAGGGATACCACGTTGATGGCAGAGCTCGACAATGGCACGACGGTTTTTATCTGACCACTGCATGGATAAATCTCGCTGCTCAACTTCATAAGCTTTCATTTCGCTGTCAGTAAGGCCATATTTGCCTTGATAGTACTCATAGTATTTGTCGATATTGACAAACTGACGCTGTCCCGGTGAGTGATCCATCAACGACACCATCTGTACTTGAGGGAGGGCAAGGTAGCGCTCAGCCAATCCATAGGTCGAGGAGTGGGGCAGTTCACAGCGAATGTGCAGTAAGTGTTCACAACGATTCACCCCGCGTCGTTCTGATTCCACTAAGGTTTCAATCATCTTATCGAGATAATCTTGCCTTGTGCCACCATCTCGAACATCACCAATGGCAACGGCGTCTAATACCGTGGTGATACCAGAACCGATTAATTGCGCGTCGTGCGCCGCCATCGCTGAGAAAGGAGGCCAGCTTACTTTTGGTCTAGGAGTGAAGTATTTCTCTAGATTGTCGGTATGAAGTTCGATTAACCCTGGCAGCAACCAGTTTCCTTGGCCATCAATACAGCAGGGATCATCATCGTGTTCACTGGAAATGGACGTGATGATGCCATTTTCTATCTCTATGGTGCCGACCATGATCGCATCTTCTAAAACCATCTGAATATTGGTGATTTTCATGTCAGTATCCTTCTATTGTATTGATGCGCTACGAGGCGTAACAGCTGGGTAAGTGGTGGCGGTTTTTACGTCGAAGAAAATGTCTGCTACGCGCTCACGGACATACTCATCATGGAAAATACCCACAATGGTTGCTCCGCGCTGTTTGGCTTCAGTGATGAGCTGAATAACCTCTTCTCTGTTTTTTTCGTCCAGTGATGCGGTAGGTTCATCCAGTAACAGGATAGGGGCGTCAACGATAAAACCTCTCGCGATGTTCACTCGTTGCTGCTCTCCGCCTGAAAATGTGGCTGGTGCCAAGTGCCATAGGGTTTCCGGCACGTTGAGTCGTTCCAACATACGAGACGCTTTTTGTTCCGCTTCAGGTTTACTGATGCCTCTTTCTAATAGAGGCTGCATCACCACTTCCAAGGCGGAAATTCTTGGGATCACTCGTAAAAACTGGCTGACCCAACCCAAACTTTGCTGCCGTACTTTAATGACCTCTCTCGGTGGGGCGATAGCAATGTCGATCCATTGATCCCCGCTGTAGACCAAAATCTCACCACTGTTCACGCTATAGTTGGCATAGAGTGCGCGTAATAATGTCGATTTCCCTGAACCTGACTCTCCATGCAGCACCAGACATTGTCCAGCATCGACATGAAAGCTGACATCGTTAATCACAGGTAACGTAATGCCTTGCTGGTTATGCAGGACAAAGGATTTATTAATATTTTCTACTCTTAACATCTTTCTTATCCTTGTAAGACTGAAGAGACCAGCAGTTGGGTGTAAGGGTGTTGTGGGTCATCCAGCACTTGATCAGTAATGCCTGTTTCGACAATTCGGCTATCTTTCATCACAATTAAGCGATCGGCGAGCAGTCGTGCAACGGCGAGATCATGGGTGACAATAATGACGGAAAGACCCAAGTTGGTGACCAGATTACGGATAAGATCAAGCAGGCGAGCTTGTACGGAGACATCCAAACCTCCCGTTGGCTCGTCCATGAAGACCAATTTTGGATTCGTTACCAAGTTGCGGGCGATCTGTAAGCGCTGTTGCATACCTCCAGAAAAGGTAATAGGGAAGTCATCGATGCGATCTTGCGGGATTTCAACATCGCTGAGCCATCTCAGTGCTTCAGAGCGAATGTCACCGTAATGCCGATCGCCAATGGCCATTAAGCGTTCACCGATATTACCCCCTGCAGAAACACGGGGCCTAAGCCCATCCATTGGGTGTTGATGCACGACGCCCCACTCTGTTCGTAATAAGCGGCGTCGCTCTCGGTCAGGTTGCTGGTAGAGATCTATCTGTTTGTCTGCTTGCTGATAATTGACAGTGCCATTTTCTGGCGTCTCTCGGCCAGACAGAACTCTTAACAGGGTACTTTTTCCTGATCCAGATTCGCCAACAATACCTAACACTTCCCCAGGAAACAGCTGTAAGTCAATCTCCTGACAGCCTTTCCCTGCTGAGTAGAGTTTGGACAAACCAGACACATTAAGTAGGGGCTGATCGTTATCGAGTTGAGTTAACATGATGACATTTCCTGTTGTTGGTTTAGATCGTGTTCGCGGCAATAGTCGGTGTCTGAACACACATACATTCGGCTGCCTTGGTCATCGGTGACCACCTCATCAAGAAAGGTATGAGTGGCGCCACAAATAGAGCAGGGTTCATCCCATTGTTGAACTTCAAACGGATGGTCTTCAAAATCCAAGCTCTTCACATCGGTAAAAGGGGGAATGGCATAAATACGTTTTTCTCGACCCGCACCAAACAGTTGTAGGGCCGGCATACGGTCCATCTTAGGGTTATCAAACTTCGGGATCGGTGAGGGATCCATGATGTAGCGTTGGTTCACCATTACCGGATAAGCGTAAGAGGTGGCAATGTGGCCATAACGGGCAATGTCTTCGTATAATTTGACGTGCATGATTCCGTATTCACTCAGAGCGTGCATTTTTCGGGTTTCTGTTTCTCTGGGTTCAAGAAAACGCAGTGGTTCTGGGATCGGAACTTGGTACACCAAGATCTGTCCTTCCGTCAGTGGTTTTTCAGGAATCCGGTGGCGAGTCTGGATGATAGTGGCCTGGTCGGTTTTTTCTGTGGTCTCGGCTTGGGCGACCTTTTTAAAAAATTGACGAATCGATACCGCATTGGTGGTGTCATCCGCCCCTTGATCGATCACTTTAAGCACATCAGGCTGGCCAATAATAGACGCCGTAATTTGAATGCCACCCGTTCCCCAGCCATAAGGCATAGGCATCTCCTTTCCACCAAAAGGGACTTGATAGCCTGGGATCGCCACCGCCTTTAAGATGGCGCGGCGGATCATACGTTTGGTCTGTTCATCTAAGAAGCCGTAGTTGTAACCTTGCGTTTCCGATGAGGTCTGTGTGTGTGTGTTAGTCATGGTTCGATGGCTCCTTGTCTTCGCCGCGCTGTTGATGCTCTTTTTGCAGCTTGCGGATCAGTTCCAGTTCGGATTGAAAGTCCACGTAGTGGGGCAGTTTTAAGTGAGACACGAAACCAGCCGCTTCTACATTGTCGCCATGAGACAGCATGAACTCTTGATCTTGCGCTGGCCCTTCGACAGGTTCGTTTAACGCTTCGGCTTGCAGCGCTCGATCAATCAGTGCCATCGACATCGCTTTTCGTTCTCCGGCACCAAATGAAATGCCATAACCTCGGGTAAACTGGGGTTTAATCTCTTTTGACCCTGAGAAACCGTTGATCATTTGGCACTCTGTTAGCTCAATGTCACCGAGTTCAATGTCAAAACCGAGCTCTTCAGGACAGAGTGAAATGACGATTTTTCCAGTACGGATCTCGGCGGCAAATGGGTGATTACGACCGTAACCTCGTTGAGTGGAGTAGCCCATCGACAGTAAAAAACCTTCGTCACTACGCATTAACTGCTGTAGCCGGGCACTTCGTGTTGCGGGATAACTCGGCGGATGTAAGGTAATGTCTTCTGCTTGCTCGCCATTATCCAACTCTTGCGGAGCAAGCCCTTGTTGCTCAAGAATGGACATCACTTGCGCGCAAGGCTCTGTGCTTGCTGATTCGCTCTCTGCGCTGATTGATGGGGGGAAGTCATCGGATTCAGCCATCAGAGAAAAATCGAGTAAGCGGTGGGTATAGTCCAGAGTCGGTCCTAATACTTGCCCACCAGGAAGATCCTTAAACGTGGCCGAAATGCGGCGTTCGATCTCCATCGTACTGGTATCGACAGGGTTGCTGGTGGCAAAGCGTGAGAGGGTGGTGCGATAGGCTCGAAGAAGAAAAATCGCTTCGACTAAATCGCCGCTGGCTTGTTTAATGGCTAATGCGGCCAATTGGGTATCAAAAATTCCTCCTTCAGTCATGACGCGATCGACCGAGTTACTGAGTTGTTGTTCGATATGTTCAACAGTCAGCTCACTGCCCGTTCCACGGCGTTTCTGCTCTTGTAAACGGTGAGCGGCTTGGATGGCTTTTTCGCCCCCTTTTACTGCAACGTACATGTTAATGCCTCCCTATTACTGAGTTCAATGTGTGTGGTGCGAGGCAGAGCCATCAGCTGATTGCCACTGGTGAGTAACACATCAATGCCTAAAGGCTGTGAACGCTGGATTTGAGTGATCTGTTTAAGCAGTTCGTTATCGATGCCGTCAACACAGACTGTACGCTGTCCATCGATACCGGGACCAGACAGAGAGAGCGTCTCACCTCGGTTAAATCCGCTGACTTGAATGGTGAGAGTGGTATTGGTTTCCGGGTATTCGGCGCTGCCCCAACTAAAGGTGGTGAGATCCACCGTTTCATTTTCTGCCATCACAGCAAAGCAGGCGGTGTCGGTACTCTCTGCTAGAGGAGCGTTGGTGTGAAACTTTACATTTTGAGTTAATGTTTCGTTGTGTCTCAGTACAGATGATAACCACACCGGTGTGCTGTTGTCAGTCAATGCTAACAGCAGCTGGGTCGTTGCACTGTTAGCGAGGCCAAAAGTGAAATCAGCCTTGAATGTGTGCAGACTCCCAGGTGAGGAGATTGCGTCCAACACTTGGCGAAAAATGGTTTGAGCTTCATGGGTTGGGTGAGTAAATCCTGATGTAATCAGCTTCATTCGTCTTCTCCTCTAACGACAGTGAAAAAATCCACTTTACTGGTTGCGATTTGACGACGTCGCAGCTCAGTGTGCTTAGCCATGGTTGCCGCTAAAGGAGTAATGACTTGATCCTTCAGTTGTTCAGCGTAATGGCTGTTTTGCATTAACGCGTCAATCAAAGCGGCTAGGTGAGCATGCGCTCTATTGCGTCCTTTGATGTAGCTGTATCCCATCTCACCACTGGGCAGTTTGACCACACTGCGAGTGACGGTCATATCACCAATGTTGAAAGCATTACCAGTGGCTCCCATGCGAGATTGAATTTGAATTAAGCCTGTCTCTGCTGCTCTAATAATGTGGTGTTCCGGTGACAAGTTAAGTTGACTCCAGACGTTTTTTAGGTGTGAGTAGTCGCTCCGAGCGAGGGCTGACATCCAGCCTTGTCGCTCCGACTTTTTGGTCGGTTTCATACTAATGCTCCAATACGATTTCAATCATGTCAGAACGGGTATAGGAACAAGAGTACTCCAGAATGTCTTCGGTCTGGCTTGCTACATTTACCGTTCTAAAAATAATCAGAGGGGTGTTATCAGACAGTTGCAGTTGTTTTTGCTCTTGGCGGTTGGCCATTCGAGAGCGTAATTTTGTGAACTTTCGGCTCAGCTCTGTATCGAGCTGTTGGTGGATGAATTTGTGCAAAGAGCCACTGTCAAAGTGTTGCAGCGGTGCCCACCAATCTAAGTTTGGCAGGTAGTGCTCAATCAAGCTACACGGTAATCCGTTGATCACCCGTAGTGTGGTGAGCTTGATGATTTGGCTCTGTTGCTCAATGTGTAAGACCTTGGCTAAGTGTTCGTTGGCGTTGACTAACTGGCGATTAATCACCTCGCAGCGCGGGGCATAACCTTGTTTGGATAGGTTATGAGTAAAATGCGCTCCTGAGTGTAATGGGTACGCATAGGGTTGCCTAATCACTTGATTGCCTCGACCTTGCTGACGCTCAATTAACCCGCAAAAGACCAGCTCATCGATAGCACGCCTAACCGTGTGTCGGTTTACCTTAAACCGATCAGCAAGGCGCGACTCTGAAGGCAGGAAGTCCCCCGCTTGAAAGTGGTGCTGTACTTCCTGTTCAAGTTGCTTAGCGATGTTCATGTATATCTGCATGCTGCGCTTCCGTTAAGTTATCTAGACAAGTACGGGTAAAATTTTTAAATGTACGCTTTACGGATGTATTGAGAGGAGAAGTCAATCAGACTTACCGTCACAATGATGACCAGCATAATGGCGGCGGTCTGTTGAAACTGAAAACCGCGAATGGCTTCCCATAACAGCACACCAACACCACCGGCACCCACCATGCCGACTACCGTGGCGGAGCGAACATTGGATTCAAATCGGTATAAAGTGAACGATATCCACAATGGCAGTACTTGAGGAATGACGCCGTAAATGATCTCTTCAAGTTTATTCGCCCCTGTCGCTCTTACCCCTTCAACTGGCCCTAAATCGATGGCTTCGACCGCTTCAGAAAAGAGTTTTGCCAATACCCCAGTTGTGTGAATAAACAGGGCAAGTACGCCGGCAAAAGGACCTAAGCCCACGGCCACAACAAACAGCATCGCAAACACCATTTCGTTAATGGCGCGAGTGGCATCCATTAGGCGTCTCGTTGGTTGGTAGACCCATGCTGGCACCATATTTTCAGCGCACAGCAGTCCCAAAGGGATGGAGAAAATTAACGATAAAACCGTGCCCCAAATGGCGATTTGGATGGTGATCAATGTCTCCGTGACATAGAGCTCCCAGTGAGAGAAATCAGGGGGAAAGAAGTCACGAGCAAGCTCAACCATGTTGTCTGAATCAGCGACCAGTTGGATAGGGTCCATCTCAGCCCCCTGCCATGCCCATGCGAGTACCCAAACGAGTACAACAAAAGTAATAAACTGTTTGAGTTTTTGGCCCCAGTGCTGAGGGGTATGAATTGCATTGAGTGAAATATTGGCGTTCATTAGCGTTCTCATTTGGTTAAAAATGGGGTGAGGTTTTTCCTCACCCCCAATCACGACTATTCCATTGCTTGCAGCGCAGCCATTTGGCGATTGAGCGCTGACAGTTCGGATTTCAGATTGTTAATCTTGGTCAGTGTTGCTTCATCAGGACTGTTGTCACTGTTGAGTTTGTTTAACTTTTTGAACAGTGATAACTGACGAATTGGCAACAGTTGCAGGTCAGACGACGCTTTAAACGGTGCCCAGTCTAGCTCTTTGAGAATGGCAGTCTCACGTGAGCTTCCTGTGGTTCCGTAGTTCATGAAGAAATCATAGATAGCATCTTTCGTCTGTTCTGGTAGATTTTTGCGCCACACGATAGGATCCGCAGGGATCAATGGTGACTTCCAGATTACTTTGATGTTTTTCGCTTTATCCGCATTGTTGCGAGTAAATCGACGCAAGCTTTCCGTGTTATTGGTCGCAATATCCACTTGCTTGTTGCTGACTGCAAACAGATTGACTTCGTGGCTAGAGTTTAGCGTGCGTTTAAACTCAGAGGGTTGCACCTGATTCTTTGCAAACACGTAATAAGAGGGAACCAGATAGCCTGATGTTGAGTTCGGATCGCCATTACCAAAGGCCAGCTCAGAACGTTTTTTCAACATATCTTCAACGGTATTGATTGGACTGTCCTTATGGGTGATAAGCAAACTCCAATACCCAGGGTTACCCTCTACATCTGACGTTTGAGCAAAGATCTGCCCGCCTGCGCGATCCACCGCTTCCATGGCTGATTTGTTGCCATACCAAGCAATGTCCACTTTATCAAATCGCATGCCTTGAATGATGCCTGCATAATCGGGTGCAAAATAGGCTTTCACTTCTACCCCAAGTTTCTTGCTCATGTCTTCAATGAATGGGTTCCATGAGGTTTTTAGATTTTGCTGTGATTCGGTTGAAATAATACCGAAATTCAGTGTTTTCAGTGGTTTGTCGTCAGCCCATGCCGGAGCACAAACAGAGGCGGCCATAGCCACACAAAGTGATATTTTGCGAATTGCACGTAACATTGTTCGATTCCTTTTGATTAAATGTGACTGTTGATTAACTGTTTACGGTTGATTGATTGGTTTCAATCGGTAATGAAGTGTCCGGAGTATTGGGAAAGTTACCTTCCACAATCACGCCAGCCTCTTCGGTTTTTCCTCGGTATAAAGCTTGCAGGCTTTGGGCGTTGAGCGCGTTGCTACTGCCTTGATAGAAAATGTGTCCATCGCGTAGTGCGATCACGTGTTGGCAATACTTCAGAGCGTGTTCCACCTGATGCAGAGTCACGATGACCGGAATCTTCTCTTGCTGATTAATCTGCTGTAGCAGCTCCATCACAATACGAGAAGATTCAGGATCCAGAGAGGCAATCGGTTCATCTGCAAAAATAATCTTGGCGTCTTGCATTAATGCTCGAGCAATAGCAACTCGCTGCTGTTGGCCTCCAGATAGCGTTGATACTCGTTGATGAGCAAAGTCAGCCATACCGACTCGATTGAGTGCTTCTAAGGCTTTATCGCGTTGTGAACGAGTAAAACGTCCGCTAAAGGAGCGCCACCACGGGGTATCACTTAAGGCGCCAACTAACACATTGGTGATAACACTTAAGCGGTTAACGAGATTGAACTGTTGGAAGATAAAACCAGCGTGAGAGCGAGTATGTCGAATGTCTCTATCAATCTTGCCCGCTTGCTGTACTGGTTGATCTAGAATGCTAATTGCTCCAGCATCTTGTTTACTGTTGTCGCCAGCAACCAAACCATTCAAATGGCGTAGTAGGGTTGATTTGCCGGAACCTGATGGGCCGAGTAAAGCAGTCATACCACGGTGGTTGAGGTCGAGATTGATATTGTTTAGCGCTTGGTTTTTTCCAAACGTTTTATTTAACTCTGTAATGCTAACGATACTGTTCATAGCGTGAACCTTCTGTTTAATTCAGCTCTATCGTGCAGGTGGTAAATGACGGTTTTATTGCAACAAAATGTCATTTTTGGTAGGCATCGTATTGGTAACGTGCCTAAAGTGGTTGGTATTAAAGGGGAGTGCTCAATTAAGCAGAGTGGTGGGGAGGAGTTGTCTAGTTGAGTATTTCATCAAAAGTTCATCTTCAGTGAGGAAAACCGCTTAGACCATTTTGGGGGTAGATAAGCGTCTAATTGGTCACTCGCTACTATCTAGAGTAGCCATGAGTTATGATTTGTTCATTTCTAGCATCTTACCTTAATTCGCTTTTGTTCAAACGTACACGTTATCAAAGCTTAAGTAGTATTTTTACACAAAACCTTATTTACGCCAGACAAGGTATAAAACAAACAGGCCACCGAGTGCCGCAGTGACGATACCAACGGGTAATTCTTGAGGGGCCAAAACGGTTCGGCTTACCAGATCACCAACCAACAAAATGACTGCGCCCCAAAGTGCGATTAGGGGGAGCGAACGCTTATGGATGACTCCTGAAAAAGGACGAACAAGGTGTGGCACCATCAGCCCAATAAAACCTACAACACCAGTAAGTGACACAATGGCCGCGGTGCAAAAGGCACAGCAGAGAAAGATCTCACTTTGCAACCGATGAACATTAATACCCAGCGAACGCGTTGTCTGTTCGCTGACCAATAAGGTGTCCAGTTCACGATAGCGTTTGGCTATTAACACAACAAGGCAAAGCACGCCCAGCGCCGCAAATATCAGATTGTCCCAGCGAGCAAGTCCTAAACCGCCCATCGTCCAGAACAAGATAGAACTTGCCGCACGCTGATCGCCCGAATAAATCAGAAAGCTAGTAATTGCACCAAATAAAAATGAGATAGCTAAGCCGCACAAGATCAGGTTGTTGTTGCCCTGCTTTTTTTGCATTGAAAATAGTACCAATACCGCGGTGGCTGACACTATGCCGCCAGTGAATGCGGCAATAGGAAGAGACCAAACGCCGAGTGTGTCTCCTAGTTGAGTAATGATCAACACCGCGCCCGCAGAAGCACCGGAGGACAATCCGAACAAAAAGGGATCGGCCAAGTCGTTTCTGGTTGAGGTTTGGAGTAGCGCTCCTACCATGGCAAGCCCCGAACCGGCAATCACAGCTAGCAATGCCCTAGGCAACCTAAAATCTATCAGTATTCGGCTAGTCATGCTCACCTCCTCATCATTGAAGGAGCGCAACCCGGTTAGCACTTCCTTCAAAGACAAAGGGACAGACCCAAATTGTAAGCTCAAAATAAAAGCGAGCAGCATTGAAGCAATACCAACCACCCATGCCACTCGGTATTTATTAAATATTATCAATCAGTTAACTGCCTTTTCTCTTGTTGAGGGATAAACGCCTTCGCGAGCTTCTCAATAGCACCTATATTAGCAGGCCCGGGCGTAAGCTGCTCATATCGTAGCTTGACATAACGGCCTGACGTTACCGCCTTGGTGTGCTTCATTAAAGGGTGCTGCTCAAGAAAATGTTGCAGTGAATCGGCGCCACTTGCTGTTTGATAATCGAGAAGGATAATAACTTCAGGATCTTCACGCGCGACGTTTTCCCATGAGGTTCTTCCCCAACTGGTTTCCATGTTGCCAGTGATACTCCGACCACCTGCTGCTTCTATCATGGCATTTGGCATCGCGTATTTACCCGCCGTGAAAGGTTTGTCCTCTCCTGAGTCATACAGAAACACTGTTGGTGGGGTACTGGTGTTGTCCGTACCATTTTCTGTTACTTTTTTCACCCTCGCTTTCCAGTCTTTTACTAACGTTTCAGCTTCTGATTGTTTATCAAAAATAACCCCTAATTTTTTGATGTCATCGTAAAGCAACGCCATGCTGGCACCGTTATTATTTTTTTGGGTATGAATGCAGCTTTCAGACAGCACTAAAGTACTGATTCCGTAAGGCTTGAGTGTTTGTGGCGTGACTTCACCGCCGACTTTCATTCCATAATTCCAGCCAGCGAAAAAGAAATCTGTCTCCGCAGCAATGAGCCTTTCCAGTGATGGATATTTTGGTGCCAGCTCAGGGATATCGCCTAACTTTTGATTGAATGATGGCGACATCTTATACCAGCCCGTAATTCCGGTAACACCAACCATATTATCCTGAAGGCCAAGCGCAAAGGCCATCTCACTCATATTAATATCGTGGACCACGGCTCGAACAGGACGTTTGTCAATGATCAGCGGGCTACCGCAATTATCAACGGTGACTGGGTATTGGGTATCGGTCGCGTTTGCGACAGAGAGTGGTAAAGCAAATAACAGAGTGGGAATCAAAGACCACTTCATTAGGCGGCTCCTATTAAAGATAAATGGTTGTGAGGTGATGCAGCCTCAAAATGATGAATCGTGCTATGCATTTTAGGGTGGCTAAACGGAATAACCCGTAGCCCAAAAACAGGTGTCATGAAATCGTCTCGCATAAGAATATCGGGCGGCGCAAAGGCCACCATTTTTTGCTCAGACATTAAGAGAACATTGTCAGCGAAAGGCGTAACTAGAGGTAAATCATGCAGTACGACCACAGATGCAATACCTCGAAGTTTGATGAGCGTAAGAAGCTCAAGGCGAGCAAGTGGATCGAGATGATTAGTCGGCTCATCTAAAAGAAGGAGTCTGGGCTCCTGAGCAAATGCTCGCGCAATACTTGCACGCTGTTGTTCTCCGCCAGAGAGTTCACCAAAATAACGATGACATTTGTGTGAGAGGCCAACATCTTCAATCGCTTGCTTTACGGCCCTATCATGTTCTTTTTTACTACAGCAGAACCTATGTGGTACACGACCCAGAAAAACATATTCGCTGACACTTATGCGGGGATCAACGTGTTCATGCTGTGCAACAACGGCGACTCTTTTAGCAATTTCTTGTCTTGGTAGGTGCTCTACTCTGCTACCAAATATCTTAAGTTCACCAGATACCGCTGGATATTCTCCCGTGATACCTTTTAGTAAACTCGATTTCCCACTGCCATTTGGGCCAATAATGGCGACACATTCACCCTCATAGACATCAAATGTGACGTCTGATACCGCCCTCCAATTTGCGGGGCCATCAGCACATAGACTTTGAACTGACAATATAGGCTTATTCAACTTTTCCATTAGGGTGCCAAAACATGATTAATTGTTATGTTATAACATAACAATTAATCATGTGATTGCCAACATAATAGAGATGTTATTTCAATTTCCGCAAAAAAGAGCTGTACAGCATTAACCAATTATTCGCTTTTAGTCGTTACCTGCCAAATTCGGGAGGTGCTCAATTAAGCAAAGTGGTGGGGAGGAGTTGTCTAGTTGAGTATTTCATCAAAAGTTCATCTTCAGTGAGGAAAGCCGCTTAGACTCACCTTGATACCGCCTTCAGATCGGTTTTTGATGGTGAAGGTTAACTTATGTTGCTCGCACACCTGCTTGACAATGGCTAGGCCCAATCCATTACCGACGTTGAGTTTTTTTAAGCTGACGTGAGGCTGAGTGACTTGCTCGAGTTGTGATTCAGGGATCCCTGGGCCACGATCTTCAACGCTGATCACCGTTAGATTGCTGATGGGATTGTGCTCGATACTGACTTCAATTTGATTCTCTTTACCACTGAGCTTGCCATATTGGTGCGCATTCTCAATCAGGTTGATTAAGGCCGTTTGCAGCATTATCGGCTCAACATGTCGGCATAACGAATCAATATTGGAGTAGAAAACCAGTTGTTGTTGATCGGCATAGATGGCAGGGGCCATGTCCATACAGACGGTTTTACATAACTCAACCAGATCCGCGTTCTGCCAGAACTCTTCAATTTTAATCAATGTTGCTGGACGATAACGTAAATTATAATAGCGACACGAAATGATAGTAATTGCCTGATCATCGACCGCATAAACAAGCCTATTAGTGTCATTAATGACCTTGTTAATACGTTTGAGTGTTTTCTTGTCTTGGGTTTGCCAATATAAGTAATCAGCTCGCGTGCAGTTACTTTGTCAGCTCGAAACTGCGTGATTGAACGGTTTAAATGATCTGTCTCCATAAGGCTATTGTAATAGTCTTATGACATTACCACTGCGTTTTCCGAATCACGACGAGTAATTACCGTTGTATCTTCACCATTACCTCGTCAAGCCAACTTCTACGATAGGTTGTACAAGTGATATTAATGAGGATGTATTGATTCAGTTATGCTTGTTTGAATCGGAGTTGGACAGGAATGAGTTACGGAGTTCATGAGAGTCTGATCTTTCGGATAACTACTGTTTTCCAAATAATGAAATTTAACAACAGATAGTTATTTTATAAGTTAACAACTTTTAGTACATCGTTGAGATTGTTCACCATGACAGCTTCTTTAGGAAGACTAATTTCATCATGAAACCCAGCTAACCACACCGCTCTCATTCCTGAACCCGTTGCGCCTAAAATATCTTTTACTGGGTGATCCCCTAAATATAAACATTCTTCTGTTTTATATCCTGCTAGCTTGGCAGTGTGTTCAAAAATCGAAGGATCTGGCTTACTCACACCAAAACTCTCTGAGCTAACCATTTGAGAGAAAAGGTGGTTAAAGGATGTAGCGTCAAGGGTAGAACGTCTACTYATCTCAGCTCCATTWGAAATAACGCCGAGATGATAGCCTTGCTGATGCAAGTAATTAACAAGATTAGCGGCTCCACTCATCTCTACAGTGCATTTTGGAAAATCATTTTTCCAAAATAAACTAAGATCWTCAGGTCTTTTGTTTTTTAYCCATGATAAYTTTAAGGATAATTCACATCCAACTGCCTGAAAAATTTTACTATATRCTGAGTCTTTAGTGAGGTAACCRCCGCAGTCTTGCTCTTTAATTATATTACTGACCTGAATTGGGCAWGCATTTCGTAGTTCGAATGACAATGTTTTAATGAAGTGATGAGCAAACTTATCAATGCTAGCATCTYTGTTCACAAGAGTATTATCTAAGTCAAAATATATAGCTTTGATCATGTATAAACCGTTGYCTTGTATTTTGGTTAWTTATTTTAATTTAGTTTTATGACGTTTTTATTGGCGAGAGTATAAAGAATAAAACAGATCCCTTATTGAAGGAATCTCTGCTGCCAAATTTGGATGATTGGTTGCTCAGACTCGAAAAGGGGCATAAACGTGTTACGAATTTCAGAATACTGAGAGATTTCGGATAAACACTCCCTGAAAAGGTTATGTAAATCAATATCGGTCGAAACAGTTGGTACTCATTATTTACGTGATAATGTCGCCAACACAGCCACTGCACTACATGTTATTAGTATGGCACCTAAATTCTGGACCAAACCAACTAGAATCCTTGCAAGGACACACACTCTAAGAGCAACGATCACACTTTTAACTTCACTGGTTTCATCTATTTCAAGTTCAACATTCACTGACTCGCACGCCTATTCATTCCAATTCGTATTCATGACAAACCTGCTTACACTGTTATCATGTTCAACCTATCGTAAGGTCTTTATCGTGACTGTGCCAAGAAGTCAACTTATCTGCTCTGAAGCTACGCCCTATTACCACATCGTTTCTCGCTGTGTAAGGCGCAGCTATTTGTGTGGTGTTGATGTTATGACTAAGCAAAATTACGAACACCGCCGTGGTTGGATTGAAGATAAACTCAAAGAGCTCAGCGATGTGTTTTGTATTGATATCTGCGCCTATGCCATCATGCATAATCACTATCACTTGGTGCTCAGTATTGATTGTGATGGCGTTAAAAAACTCACCGAAAGAGAGGTGATAGAACGTTGGTGTACCCTCCATGAAATGCCGCTGCTGATTGAACGTTATCTTATTCAACAAGACCTCCATAGCTCAACCAAGGAGGTGTGTCAGCAGATTATTTCCCAGTGGCGAGAACGGTTATCTAGCATCAGTTGGTTCATGAAAATCCTCAATCAAACCATCGCCAGGATGGCAAATAAAGAAGATGATTGCACTGGGCACTTCTGGGAAGGGCGGTTCAAAAGCCAGGCATTGCTCGATGAGAAAGCGCTATTAATGGCGATGGCTTATGTCGATTTAAACCCGATCCGCGCCAACATGGCAGACTCGCTGGAAACCTCTGATTTTACCTCAGTAAAAGCGCGGCTCGCTGCCCTTAAATCGAAAAAGTTAACGCCACCTTGCTTGCACCCCTTTATTGGTAACCCAACCAACGAGATGATTAAAGGCATTCCGTTTAGATTGGATGATTACCTAGAGTTTGTGGATTGGAGTAGCAAACAAATTAGATCCAATAAGCAAGGGGCGATTGATGCCTCTGCCCCGCCAGTTTTGCAGCAATTGAATTTTGAACAGAAAGAGTGGCTCAAACTCTGCACCACCCTTGAGCAAAATCGAGCCAGTTTAGTGGGAGAAGTGAAATCTTACGCTCATGCCATCCATAAACTTCAACGAAAACGACATACCGGACTGAAAATCACCCCTGCTGCATAAATGTACTTCTCAACGCGCACTCATTACACCTGAAGAACGATAATGGATATCTTTTAGCATCGAATTTTGTCTATTTCGACACTTTTAGCCAGCATTCCCCACCGAGAACGTCAAATCTGGGTATATCATTCTCAGTTGCATTAAGGCTTGGCTAGGATGTCTGTCCTTGCTTGTCTGTCCTTGCTTGTCTCAGCGTGAAGGCACATCTGGGCAGGAATCATTCATCTATCGATGACAATAACTGATGAGCAATACGCTTAAATGAAGCGAAGCAAATATCAAAGTCGTGTGGCTGTGGGTTAAACACCATAGGCGTAACAAAATCTGCAAACCGTTGACGGAAAATAGGGTTGCCTTCTAGCTCTTGTAAGTCAAGGCGTAGCTCCTTGCTGGGGGCGGCGACAAACTCAGCATGTTGGTTGCCGAAGCGCTCGACGTCTTCTTGCAATACTGTTACGAATAGTGAGGTTAGTGACTCAATATCAAGCGCCTGTGCTGTATCAATGCAATGAACGTCGTAGATATGCCGAACCAAAGTAATATCGTCTTTACGTTCGGCGTTACGCTTAACCAACATGGTACGACGTAACATAGAAAGTACTTTCTCCACTAACGTTGCGTAAACCGAAACACAAGGAAATGAGCTTACCTCTTGTCGCTGCTTATAAAGCTCTGCAACTAACGATTGAATCCCTCGCTCTTCTACCTCTAGAAGCGGAATAGTCTCCATCAACTCTAGCTTGATGATCGGGCGCAAGCATGGGGCTTGGTTAAATTGTTGTGGGTATTTAAGTTCATACTCCACATAACGATACTCATTACGGACAAGTCGGTTTTCAATTGTAAACTGCTGAGACCGCGCAATCGTCTGCTCTATTTGCTCGATAAGCTCTTTACGTGCGGTTTTCTTTTTACCACGACTTAACGCGTCAAATTCATTACTTGGGATAAGCTTAATATCAACGTCTTCTGACATTCGTAAGATTTTGACATTAGATTTTGCTAATGCCGTACCACCGGCAAAAACTAGTTGATGGGTTTCAAATGTGAGCTTTTCTAACTCAGCAAGCAACGCAACAACCCAGTAATCTTTTTCAATAACTGCTGGGTTTCCGAGCGCTAAAGCATCGGAAACCTCAAGGAACTGTTGTTTTAGTTTTTTCATCGTCAACTCGGTGAGTTGAGTACGCGATTGCCTACTACCAGCTTGCGATTAAACTGTTTTGGATCCCACGAGTAATGAACTGAAGATGGAATTTGAGTACTTTCACCTGAGAGACTTTGCAAAGACAGACTATCCATCTCGAAATCAACGCCTTTCATTTTAAGGATTTCACGCATAAGTGCATCGCTACCTCCTGGGTTGGTTGGCATCGGTTTGCCCGTGAGGCTATTTAGTTTTGCTTTCGTATACAAACCGTATCCGAGCTTCAGTAAATCACCTTGGTTAACCAACTGTCTTAGAGCACGGCCAATTTGATCGTAGCTTGCAACACCATCAAAATCTTTACGCTCAAAGACATAGCGTCTTGAGCGCTTTATCTTTTGACAAATACTATCAACAGCTATCATTTGAACCTCCTAACACTTTACATTGGTTTGAGTATAACTCAGCGCAATAAAAATAGGAATAAATACGGCATGAAGGTTATTATTAATACGGCATAAGCAAGGAGGAGAAATGGTAATATAAATTTAATTATCAAACACTTAAAATAAATGCAATTCCAATCACCTAAAAAAAACCTCACAAACCACCTATAGTGAAAATTAATATCCCCTGATATATGAATGTAACTTCCATTTCTACTCCAAGATAACGGGTTGTATTACCCAACTTAGCGCGTCCAAGCAATAACTAAACAGCACTATTAATACTTTATATTTAACGTCTTAGAAGTGAGGCACCGTTTTTTTGCATCTCGATATAACTCCTACTAGTATCTTTACTTATCTATTCACTCACGCGGTTGTATCGATAAAGCAGTTCCGATGAATCTACGCTAAACGCTCAAAAGGAACAGATCATGGCCAATATAATTGTTTGCTCGGATGGCACTTGGAATAGACCTGAAAAAGAGGATAAAGACACCGCCACCAACGTACTTAGAGTCGCACGTGCGATAGCACCAGAACATAATGATGTTAAACAGCATGTCTTTTACGATTGGGGAATAGGCTCATATCACGACAGTGTTTCAGGAGGAATTACAGGAAAGGGGTTAGCCAAAAACATCAAAGATGGTTACCGCTATATTGTTCAAAATTATAATGATGGCGATAAGATCTACCTTTTTGGTTTTAGCCGTGGCGCCTACACGTCAAGAGCAATCTGTGGCCTCATCAATAACTGTGGCATTGTAAAACGAAAAGAGGCAAAACGAATTGAGCAAGCGTGGGATCTGTACAAGAACGAAGACAGTGACTGTAAACCAGCAGGTGAGCGCGCGAAATCATTCAGATCAAAATACTCCCATCTAGAGAAACAGATCCATTTTGTCGGAGTCTGGGATACCGTAGGGGCACTTGGTATTCCGATAAATTTCTTAGGTCTTTTCGACAGAGAGGAGCAGTTCTACGACTCTAAAATGGGCCCAAACATCACTTTTGCTAGACACGCACTCGCCATTGATGAGAAACGAACAGATTTTTCCCCTACCATTTGGCAACAGCAAAAAGGCGCAGACTTAAAACAGCTTTGGTTTGCAGGTGTTCATAGCGATATTGGCGGTTCTTACGCGCCAGATAAACACAAATTATTATCCTCAAATGCGGCACTGGCATGGATGATAGACGAAGCCATGGCTCAAGGACTCTTGTTTGAAAGTCACTTACTAAAACAACTCAGCAAAGCCTCTAAAGCGACTGAGTTGCCAGAACTGCACCAATCAAGAATCCATTTTTTCAGATTAAAGAGCCCTGAAGATCGCAAACTGAAGATCTCCAACACTCTCAAGCTCCATCAAAGCGTTAAAGAGCGTTATGACAACGACCCTAGCTATCGTCCCGAAAATTTGAAAGCGTTACTTCAGACGAACTCTTGGGAAGAGATTATCGACTAACATCAACAACTGCCTCTAAAGTAAAAAAGCGAACCATTTCTGGTTCGCCCTGTTAATTTCTACTCTTTCGGTGCTTTACTTCTTACTCGATGAGCAGCTTCCGCTTTGAGCACAACCAGTACACTTTATTCCTTTGCGCTTATCTCTGACTACCTTAGATATAGAGAGAGCAACAATAAGTAAAATAACCAGACCCACTATTATATTTGCCATATTGCACCCCTTATGAAGAACATAAATCTAATTTTTGCTGCTCTTTTTTTGCACCCTTATTAACGAGGTACATCAAAATACCAAGCAGTACTGAAGTGACGATAAGACCATATACAAAACCTTGTCCTACTGCACCTGTGGTGACGTATGTCCCGATTTGATAGGCAAGGAACGCCGTTACATAACCAATGCCAAACTGGAATGCGACTCCGCCCATTAACCATTTTTTATCTTCTAACTCCGCATTCATTGCGCCTATCGCGGCAAAACATGGAGGAGTGAAAAGGTTAAACATTAAGTAGGCAAACGCAGCAACAGACGATAAGCCCATCACCGTCGCGACATCTGCACTACCTGATACCAGTGCAAGTTCTTCAGTATCGATGAAATTAGTGATGCCATAGACAACTGCTAAGGTCCCCACCACATTCTCTTTAGCAATAAAGCCGGTTATCGCCGCTGCAGCTAACTGCCAAGCACCGAAACCTAGTGGAATAAGTACGAAAGCGAAAGGTGAGGCAATTCCTGCCAAAATACTCGTGTGCTCAGCGCCCTCTGCGACTACTTGGAACTGCCAATCAAATGTCTGCATGATCTGTACTGCTGCATTGCAGAGTAAGATAATGGTACCCGCTTTAATGATGAAGGCTTTCGCTCTTGATAAGGTAGATAGTGCCGCTTGGCTAATACTAGGGAAACGATATTCAGGTAACTCGAGTATGAAAAATGCTCTTGTATTCTTTTCGCCTGTTATTCTCACCACCAGCAATGCACCTAAGACAATCAATGCAATTCCTGCGAAATACATAGTCGTACCCACCCATGCTGCATCTTGGAAAAAGACACCGGCAAATAGTGCAATTACTGGCAATTTAGCACCACAAGGCATAAAAGGGGTCAACATAGCAGTCGTTCTGCGCTGTCTTTCGTTTTGAATGGTTCTTGTTGCCATAATTCCTGGAATGGCACACCCCGTTCCAATCACCATGGGGATAATGGATTTTCCAGACAGACCCACTTTCTTAAAGAAACGGTCCATAATGACAGCAACTCGCGCCATATAACCACTATCTTCAAGCAAGGCAAGTAAGAAAAAGAGAACCATAATTAACGGTAGGAACCCAATTACAGCGCCTACACCACCAATGATACCATCCAATAATAGTGCACTCAGCAGAGGAGAAACATCTTCACCTAATAAGCCAGCAACAAGTGCATAAAATTCATCGATCCACCCAACAAGAACATCGGCCAAGATTGGACCTACGTGCGTCTGTGATAGTGAAAAGATACACCACATCACCACGGCAAAAATAGGGAGTCCAAGCCATTTGTGTGCTAATACGCTGTCTACTTTATCTTGGGTGGTTAGTTGTGTGCTTTGTGTCTGTCTATTTTCTATTTTTTGAACCAGACTTTTTACGAATTCGAAACGTTCCGTATCTAACTCTTGCACCGATGCTGCATCTTTTAATTCAATTCCTTGAGCGTTAAACGGTGCCGTTTGTGCATGAGTTTTTCTTTCAAGCGCTTGCTCGATCAGTTGCTCGAGGCCGTTGTCACTGCTTTTAGTGGCAATCGTTTCAATAACAGGACAACCAAGACTTTGACTCAACTGGCCAATATCAATCTCTGTTTGTTTCTTCTGATTTAAGTCGCTTTTATTCAGAGCGATAACCACAGGAATGCCGAGTTCTAAAAGCTGTGTGGTAAAAAATAGGCTTCTGTTTAAGTTTGTTGAATCAACAATGTTAAGAATAACGTCAGGTTTTTCGTTTCTAACAAAGTTTCGTGTAATCGTCTCTTCTGAAGTGAAAGGAGACATAGAATATGCGCCAGGCAGGTCAACCGCCGTAATGACACCGTCTGAAAGGTTTATCGTGTTTTTTACCTGTCCCTCTTTTTTACTAATGGTGACTCCAGCCCAATTTCCAACAGGCGCTGTATTCCCTGTGATGGCATTAAAGAGTGTTGTTTTCCCGCTATTAGGATTACCTGCTAATGCAATTTTCAAAGCCGTTTCCTCGTTCATTTGAATTAAGTTAGCTTTCGATAACTCATCTTTTATAATTAAACCAGTATCACCATTTTCGCTAGATCAATATCGATGCTATATCGGGCATCTTTTACGATCACAACATAAGTATCTGACAAAACAGAAATCAGCGTGATCGATTCCCCTTTAAAGCAGCCCAACGTAAAGAGAAAATTGACTAGCTCTTTATCATTTTGAATAACGGTTTTAATTTCGTATTCTCTATTCATTTGGGCATTGGTCAGATTTTTAACTTCGCAATGTTCGTTTTTACTTTGCTTCTTTCCTCGCAGAAAAGTGGCTACTTTCTGTGGCAGTAGGTTAACAATTGTATTGTTCACACTCTGTTCTCCAAACATGTCGATATAACCTTAGATGATTGCTTCAATACTGATATATTGGCGATAATACGCGAATACAAATGACAATGGTTTTCATTCCTTCACTTAAAATAGAGGAAAGAGCCCCCCATGGCAATAGTCCATACAAATAATGTGGCTATTTTTACAAAACTATTCTATTTGATTGATATAGGTCAACTTTTAGCAGGGTTTGTATCTTTGAGTGGGCAGATTCTAATGTGAAGCCTCTTCAGATTTTTGGATAAATACCAGGAAAGTAAACGGTAAAGTATTTAACTACATCTCGTTCTGTTTCCAAATATCTATTTTTTACTTATTGATTACTTAAGGATCTCACTACCTTCTTCATTTCGTACTAAATGTTTAAACTCTGCTAAAGGTTGTGGGTATCCGGAAAAGTAGCCTTGAAAATTATAACAGCCAAGTTTGATCAATAGATCTAACTGTTCTTGTGTCTCAACGCCTTCAGCAATAACATCCATGTTTAAATTCTTAGCCATAGTCACAACCACTTCAACAATTGAGTGTGTTTCAGATCCATCAGTCAAACCATTCACAAAAGATCGGTCGATTTTTAGCTCATCCAATGGAAGTTCTTTTAAATACTTTAAGGAAGAATACCCTGTACCAAAGTCATCAATTGAGAATGAGAGCCCTTTATTTTTTAATTGCAGCATTTTATTTTTAGCTAATTCAAAGTTATTCAATAACAAATTTTCGGTTATTTCTAGGTTAATTAGCTCCCCTGGTAATTGATACTTATCGAGCAACCCTAATACATAGGAGACAAAATCGACTTGGAGAAAAAATGTCGGGCTCACATTAATTGAAATATTTTCTATTGTTCCTAATGATTCCTCTTCCTTCCATTTTGTAAGTTGAACAATACTTTCTTTTAAAACCCATTTATCAATATCGATAATAAGTCCACACTCTTCTGCATACGGAATGAAGACAGGTGGCGAGAGTAGGCCTCGTTCAGGGTGGTTCCATCTCACTAATATTTCGCCACCAAAGATCACTTTATTTGCGTTCACTTGAGGTTGTAACCATACCTCCAATTGGTCATTGTTTAAGGCTTCGTGGATTCCTTCTTCTAATTCCAACAAATTTTGAGCGGCATACTGCATTTCTCTTTTAAAGAATTGTATTCGATTTCGACCTAATGACTTTGCTTTATACATGGCGGTATCAGCTCGTCTAATCAGTTCAAATCCATCAATATTTTCATCCGGAAAGAAGGCAAGCCCAATGCTACCGGTGGTATGAAGAGTCATACCTTCACATTCAATCGGTTCAGAAATTGATAATAATAGGGCATTTGATACCTCTAGTGCTTGCTCTGCTGCATAGTCGACATTATCCGCCAAGTTTAAAAGGCCAATAACGAACTCGTCTCCGCCAATTCTTCCACATAATGCATTAATGCCGAACATATCTCTTACTTTGGCAGCAATCTCAACTAACACACGATCACCAACTGCATGACCAAGAGAGTCATTAATTTTTTTAAACTGGTCTAAATCAAAATAGATCAACGCTCCGTACCTGTTAGATGCTTTGTGCTCTTGAATCTTATTCTCAATTTGTTCTGAAAAAAGACTTCGGTTTGCAAGCCCTGTTAACGCATCAAAATAGGCGAGCTCATGGATTTTTTTCTGTGCTAATTTTTTCTCAGTATCATCTCGAGCATTTACCATCACAAAGGTATCATTATCAATAATAATAGGTGCAGCTCTGCACTCAAGATAGACCCCTGAGCCTTCAATACCTAAGTTAGAAACCAATTTATCTTCATAACCTTGAATTTCATTTGATGCGACTTGTTTAAATAAATGTTCCAACTCACTGTCTGAGTAAAGTTGGCTTAACTCACCTAAATTTTTGCCTACAAGTTCCGTTGCGCTTATACCTGTCAGTTTTTCCGCTCGGTTATTCACTAAATGAATCTTTGTACCTTCATGGCATAAAAACATGGCGTCACTTGAGTTGGCCATCAAAAGGCGTGAAAAGCGTTCACTTTTTTGTAGGTTATCCAACATATCTGACAGCTTTTGAGAAGCAGATTGATTTGCACGCCACTCTTTATTAAACCTATTTACCAGCAGTCCCAGTTCATCATCTTTGATGTATGGTAGGGGGGAATGCGTCGTTTTGTTGCTTAAACTATTCACCCATTGGGCAATTTTAATAACAGGTTTAGAGATATAAAAGTAACTAAGAGTGACGAGTATTAATGTTAAAAAGATCGTAAAAAGAATGGATACACCAAAATTAAGCATTACGGTTTTGCTTAATTCATTGGCTAAAACTGACTCATCAATAGCAATAGTTAATACCGCAAACCTATCTTTCGAGCCAACCATTATCTTATATGACTGCTCTTGAGGAATATTCATGAAATCTGAAATTAACTGTAACTGCCTTGACATCGAATAGCTATTTTCTCTAGTTTTCACACCCAATAACTCGGAAAAGTCATCAATAAGCAGTGCTTTTTTTATTAGAGGTTGACGAACCATGGAGGATAATATTTCCCCGGCTTGCTCTTTGTCCAATATATATACCGCATTTCCAAGTGTGTCTCGATGTAAATCCACAGTTAATGCAATGATTTCAGCTTGTTTAGCATTGTCTTTTTGTAAGCCGTAGTATGTTTGAAAAGAAGAAGAGAGTAATCCACAAAACAAAGACGCAATGAGGATGTAAATAGTTTGCCTAACAGAAATACTGAGCTTCATGTATGCCACTTCCTTCACATGAATTTAAAAGTAGTGTGATTGAATCTCTTTATATTTACCATTTTTTTTAATCTTGTTCAGTCCATCATTAAACAATCTTAATGTTTCACTACTATTTGGGTAGGCTTTGCTTAGACACAGGTGCAGTTCATTTTTATCAATATCATCAAAATATATCGCTTTTATATTATTTTTYTCATCCATTTTTTTAGCACTATACATGGTAGGAATCTCAGGTCCATATAGAATATCGACACCGCGGTGTAATACACTGACTAAGCCAGAACGGATATCTTTAGTTGCAATGTAGTCAATATTAAATGACTCTAATTGGTCTGCCGTTCCCCAACCAGATACAGTAGTAACACTGTACTTTTTTAGATCATTTAATGATTTTATTTTACTGCTATCAAAGTCAATGTGTGTGATTGCGGCTTGGCGTGTAAAGCTTATATACTCACTAAATAGCATATAGTTTTCTCTGCCTTTTCGCTTACTGCAAGATAATCCACCAGCAATTTCACCCACCTCAATGAGCTTTTTAATACGTTTCCATGGAAGAACATCAAAACTGACAGGCTGTCCCACTTCTTTAAAAGCGGCAGACACAACCTCAACATCCATGCCAGAGACTTCATTATTATCACCAACAATCATATAGGGCGGGTAGTCAACAACAAAAAAGACCAAATCTTCTTGTGCATAGGAATGTCGGCTAAGCAGGATCAAGAGTAAAAGTGACACAGAACGATACATCAATTAAGTCATTACCATAAATAGAAATATTATGTATTAACGTAGTCTATGAACCCTACTAATTGCAACTTCACCTGCCAAATTATTCTATGTATATGTTTCCAAACTTGAGTATTTAGGGCAATACACTCATTGATTGCCCTTTTCCTTGTTAGTTGAAGATATTGTCGTTTGAGTCCTCTTCAGCTTCCAATTCAGCCCGAGACTTGAAGTAGGTATCTATATCCTCTTCCACTCGATGCCTTCTGTCGTTTTGAATCATAGGCTCAACAATTTGTATGGTGCTAGAGACTAATTTTTGCAATTCAATTCGCTTCTCATCTGGCATAGAGTACGCCATATCGATATCATTACGGATGTAGATTGACGGAACGCGGTTAAGAATGAGACAAAATAAATCCGCGATTTGGTCAGAGTTGTATTTCTCAAAAAAACCAAGATCTGATAGCTCATTGGCGATTAGTTTTTCCATATAGTTATGTACATCAGAGCTTATATACATTGAATATCCTCGTTAACGAAAAAGTGGTAACATTCTGTGGTGAAAAATTCGGTAATGTTTACTATGCGTATGTCTTAACAATAGAACAAAAATTTCAGATTCCGCAATTTTCAACGTATCCTTATTCAAAATTTATGAACCTATTTAACAATTAAAGAAATTAATGTCATTTAGCTTACTTAATCAGCCGGCGCTCAAACTTCTGTTGCCCGTATTTTTCTCAATTGTATCTATCTTAGGTATGGATTCGATTATCTCAGTTTCTGCTGATAATCCGGATGTCACCTACATCCTTCCCTATGTCTTGTTTATCATCACCATCATGTTAAGCCAACCCTTCAACCAAGGTCGAACAGGTTTAATCGCGATTGTGATGGCGGTAGCGTATTACTTTATTCAAAGTCGTTTGCAAATCAGTTTAAACGAAGGCACCACCCGCATTGAGTTCACTCTACTCGCGATTTTAATCCCAGTCTGTTTGATGTCCGTGTTTCTCTTCCCAAATCGAAGAATCATTCCCAAAATTGGAACCTATTTCATATTTATGCTGCTATTTATGCTGGTTTGGAGCGCGGTAACCATTGCGCATTTTGCTGAGAATGACATGAGTTGGATATGGCAATCCTACTTACTCACTTTTCCAGAAGTCTCACCTTTGCCCTTTATTGTCGTACTGTACAATGTGATCCTTTGTGGTATCTCTGCCTTATTGATTTTGAGTCGAAATGATAATACCGATCAAGCCATTTTCTCTTGCTTGCTGCTCTCATCATTAACCTTTTTACTGTTTAACGTTCAATTTATCTCTAGTACCCTTTTCACCTTGGCCGGAATTCTTCTTATTCTGAATGTGATGGCCACCAGCCATGAACTGGCTTTTATCGACCAGTTAACCAGCATACCTGGTAGACGTGCTTTAGAAGCGGAAATGAGCCAATTAGGCCGTACCTATACCATTGCAATGCTGGATATCGACCATTTTAAACAATTTAATGATACCTATGGCCACGATACCGGTGATCACGTCCTTAGGTTAGTCGCTAGCTTAATGAGAAAAACTCAAGGGCATGCCAAGGTATATCGATACGGTGGCGAAGAGTTTACGGTTTTGTTCAGAGGGAAACGTATTGAAGAGGCAGAAGAGTATCTAGAAGCGCTGCGAGAAAGTATTGCTGACTATAAGATGGTGATACGAAACAGTGAAAATAGGCCTGAAGATGATGAAACTGGACAACAAAAACGTCGTAAAAAGGTGAAGAAAGGGAGTGTGAACGTCACGATCAGTATTGGTTATGCTGATAATGACGAATTAAGCAAACCTGCTGAAGTGTTAAAAAAAGCGGATGAAGCACTCTACCGAGCGAAAAAAGCGGGCCGAAACCAACTCAGTGTGTAACAAGTGTGCCTTGTAATGATAGAGAGCCTCACTTAAGAAGGCTCTCTCTGTTCGTCTTTAGTTATCTGAGCGCAACTTAATCGCAATCGCCAACAATAGAGCTCCTGCCACAAGAGAGATCATCGAATAGGTACTCTCACCAAACTGAAGACCTTCTATTAGAGTATCCGAAAAGATAATCGACATAGGCAGGGACAAATTTTGTTGAAGAATGTCACTGATCATTGATGTCCCAAACAGATAGGTTCCTAACAGACTCACAATGTACCCACCGAAAAAGATAGCAATTAATGGGTATTTGGTTTTCTGTGAAGCAACAAGTATCAAGCTCGCAAATGGAAACAGGGCAATCGATGCAATACACATCCGACTAACAAACTCAATCCAATGAATAACCATCTCACTCAGCGTAACTGATGACGAGAAATTAGAGATTGCGTCAGAAAAGACTAAACTCACTATCCAAATCATGACATCTGCCGACATCAAAAGTAATGAGCATATCAACGGGATAACTATCAGCGCAAATAACAGCTTTACCAGCACGGATTGTGTGTCCGTAATCGGCATACTGCGCCAAAACATGATACTGCCTTCCTCTTTCTCTTTTCGCAGTGTCTTTCCTAAGTAGATCGTAGAGAGCATCAAAGAGACTAAACTTGAGACTGCAAAATTAATCGCCCCAATGCTGCCCGCGTACCCATTCACCACAATCGAATCAGTAATCTCCGCAAAATTGACCGAATTAATGGTTAATCTATATTCGATATTCCACACCACACCTGAAATGAACAGTACGGCACAAGCAACCATAAACAGCGGTAAACGGGTGACTATTTTATGTTCTAATATCTCTTTTTCTAACATATACCAGGTCGTTCTCATGCCGTCGTCCCCGCTTCCATCGCTACTGATTCATTGGTTTGCAGTGCCACAAACAAATCCGCTAGACGAATCGATGACAACTCACCTAATGGGATAATGTCGTCACGTTTATCACTGGTAAAGATCATCTGTACACTTCCTAATCCCTGCTTCATTGAAATAGGTGACAGTTGGCTAGCCGTTACTGCGTCATCTCCTTTCGCGGTTAATTGAACATACTTAGCCTCTAAAGACTCTAATTCGCTATGCAAAACGACGTCTCCCTGCTTTAACACCAATACATCAGTAAGCAGATGTTCGATTTCAGACACCTCGTGACTGGCGATGACCAACGCCCTTTCATCATCATGAAACCACTCTAATAGTTCACGATAAAATCGCTCTCGGTACATTAGGTCGAGCCCTAGGGTTGGCTCATCCAAGATCAGCACTTTACAATTGGTTGCCATCACTAAGGCAAGGTGTAACTGCACCTTCATCCCTTTTGACAGTGATTGCACCTTCGCATTAAGAGGAATATCCGTTGTGCTAATGCGTTGTAGAGCCTCCTCTTTGTTAAAGCTTGGATGAACCCCTGACATATAACGCACGATTGCGCTCACTTTCATCCAACCAGGTAAAACGGAAATATCGGAGATATACGAAAGTTCATTCATGATCTTTGCTCGGTCGTTTCGAGGTTCAAGCCCTAACACCGAGATATCCCCATGATAAGCGTGAGCACCCAGCATAGCGCCAATTAAACTCGACTTACCCGCACCGTTATGCCCAAGTAATCCAAGCACTTGGCCTGCTTTTATTTCGAAACTGACGTTATTCAGTGCCTGGTGGTCACCATAAGATTTTGATACATGTTCAACACGGATTAACGTATTCATTTCTGCTCCCTTAAGAGTGCATTCAACTGCTGGTTCATCTCTTCAACACTGATCTCCATGCGCGTTAACTTTTTAGCCAGTGCAGGAATATCCACATCAATAAAGTGTTGCCGTTCTTTCGCTTTTAGCGCGGCAATTGCGCCAATACAAACAAACATGCCTTGCCCTCTTCGCTTCTCAACCAACGCCTCATCGACGAGGAGTTGATAACTTTTCATTACCGTTAAATGATTGATTTTAAGATCCGCTGCTACCCCTCTCACTGAGGGAAGTGCAGAACCTTCTTGCCAAATGCCATCTCGGATTTGACTCGATATTTGTTCGCTTAGTTGTCGATAAATGGGGGATTTATCGTCCCACTGCTGCATAGTCTCGCCTCAAGTGATGGTGTTATAGTCATGTATAACACCATACTTAATAATATGCAATGTAATAGTAAGTTCATTAATAACCAGACGTTATCTATTGAATTCCAACCATTGATTATTCAAATTTCATTCTATACGTACAATATCCCCTATGAATTTACTTATGAGAGCGTAAATCCCCATGAAAAAAACAATCATTGCCTTTATCGTACTATCACTACCAACCCTAAGTGTACAAGCCGATGAAGAGTACAGCGGAAGCCGGATTGGCCTAGGTTACAACACCACCTTTATCGAAAAATTAGGCACACACTATTTTGATTATGGTGACGGCATTAAATTGGAATACGGTTATGATATTAACCGTATCGTTGGAATTAAAACGTCTTATGAATCCAATCAAGAGAGTGGCATAGGTTTGAAGGGGGAAGCCATAAAAATAGGCGCAGATATTGGTTATGCTTTTGACCTTAACGGGTGGGATATCAAACCTTATGGCTTTTTAGGCATCGCTCACTATAGTGAAGAGCGAAATGGCATTTCTGAAGAGATAGTCTCTACAAGCAACTCGTCAGCCGTCGTAGGTATGGGGGTCAGAGCGAATTTTGATGTCGGTATCTATGTCGATGTGAATTTCGATATGTTAGAGATGGACAGCCATTTCTCTGGCCAATCCGCGCTCACTGTGGGTTACAAATTCTAACTCTCACTATGTTCCATCTATTTACAAAACGACATCAACCCAAACCAATCGGTGATCAGAGGTTTGTTGGCAACGACGTGTATCGGCCACCAAGTAGTCTTGTTCATCGTATTGTGTCGGCCAAAATACCCCGCTGCCTACTACCGTCAAATCAGCTGATGGTAGGACATAATCCAAACGCAGTGGAAACAGATGAGTATGAGCAGCGCTTTCACCTTTAGATTGGTAGCCTGACTGTTCGGAATATGCTTGGGCTCCAAGGCTTTTCGGCACCCTACTGCCCGTCGCCACTTGAGCATTAACCCTAGGGTGAAGTAACAGTTGGTTGATCGCATTTCGATAAGAGTCACCATCATTTGGGTCAGCATTGAAGTCACCCATCAGCACAAAGCTTGCATTAGGAACTACCCCTCCTCGCTCTCCATTATCATCAATAATATACTGTACCTCTTTACTGTTGATGTAGTCAGCAAACAGCCTTATTTCATCATGATTACGGCGACTATTGCGTTTTTCGGTTCCTTCAAAGATGGGTGGTGTGGGGTGCATGGCTAACAGATGAACCCGATGGCGTTGATTGTTTATTTCAATCACTACAGGGAGATCTACATGGTTTTTAGACGACAATCGAAAATGCTGCAGCACTTGCTGATTATAATATGACTGTCCGTTGGCTAAAGTTGGCAGACACGCATTCGGCATCTGCTGCCATAAAAAATGTTGAAAGGTTCTACAGCGCTCAATGTCGAGGGGATACTTAGACAAAATAACAAAGGCATACTGCCCATGAAAATCACCAAAACCAAAACCGTGCTCTGGAAGCTTAGGTTCCTCCACATGGCTATACGACGCCCTATTCAGTAAGCCCGTGTTGGTTGCGGCCATATAGACATAAGGGTAGTGAATCGGCAGCGCCCCATTTTGAGAACGGTCTAAATAGTTTGCTTGAAACAAGGTTAACATCTCACGATCTTCACCCTCACCATCATGGTCAAACTCATTGAGCAGCACGACATCAGGACGAGTTCGTTGCAGCGTCTCGGCCACATTTTTTATCTGCAGGCTTTTAGTATGCATTAGCTCTTGCTTCAACTGCCCAGAGTGCGCTCTATTTAACGCGACATTAAACGTTGCAAATCGACATTTACTCATTATCTCATTACCTTTAAAGAGAGTACTCAGTATAACAACAGTGGTAATTTGCAGGAAATATCATTTTATTTCAAATTTTTGAACATAAAGTAAACACATAAACAAATTAAGAGTTTACAAGGCTATTTCCCCTATGTATTATGCCCGCACACCACACGGAGAGATGGCTGAGTGGTTGAAAGCACCGGTCTTGAAAACCGGCGTACGTTTATAGCGTACCTAGGGTTCAAATCCCTATCTCTCCGCCACATTAAAAGATTAAACCGCTGTTTTTACAGCGGTTTTTTCGTATCTGGAGCCTCGAAAATCATCTTGCACATATAGGTGGCACAGATGTACTTATTGAGACTTCCAAATAGCATTTACTACACACGAATCGCAACCCCTCTTCCATTGCGCGATAGAGGTTATCCTAAAGAGTTCAAATTCTCCCTTCTGACTCGTGAGCGAAAAGTTGCTTATCTGAGAAATATCGAACAGGTTCAACGACTTCACGCTCTGTTTGATAAAGCCAAAGCAACTGCATTGAGCTTTGTCGAGTTCAAAGCCGAACTTGCTGATGCCATCAATCAATTCCGTCAAAGTTATCGCTCCCAACCAGAAACCACGATTAGAGCACCACTGCTTAGTGCTACAACAGCATCAAAGACATCACCGCCCCGAACTGGTGTTTGTAAAGAGGTACTTGCTCAGTTCATTGCATCCAAGCAGCTAGAGAATGTCACTCAGCTCACCATTAAACAGCTTCAGCAACGTTGTAGCGATTTTTTAAACTACCTATCTAGCCAAGGCGATGTGAAACCGAGCAACAGCCAAGCCATGGCTTACCGAGATGAACTGATTCAACGTAAGTTGAGCCATAAAAGCTTGAAGGACTATTTGGCTGCCAATCGGCAGTTCTTTAATTGGTGCGTGGCAAAGGAGTTGATGGTAAGCAATCCTTTTATGGTGGTGAAATTACCGAAGAAGACAACTTCCTCAACCCAACGCAGGCGCTGGAAAGCGGTAGAGCTAAAAAAGCTATTTTCTAGTAGAGCCTACCAGGAGCAAGGTGAGCAGTTTGATTGGATAACCAAGTTGCAGATGCATCAAGGCTGTCGCCCCTCAGAAGCTTGCCAGCTTCGCATCAAGGACATCAAGTTAGGTGAATTACCTTGTATTCACTTTTCCGATGATGCGGAAAACCAACACCTGAAAAATGCCGCGTCCAACAGAATAGTGCCAATACACAAAAAGTTGCTTCACTCTGGCTTTCTTGATTATGTAGAGCGGCGTAAACAACAAGGTGCGATTCAGCTTTTTGACCTGACTCCGCGTGGTGATGACCTAGATTGGTCAAAAGACTATCGTGCCGCTTTTGGTGATGTTCTGGATGCCTGTCACTTTAAAGCGGGACAACGACCAACCGCTTATTCATTCCGCCATACCGTTGTCGACGAATTCCAAAAGGCTGGCATTGAAGAGTATGTTGTTGCTCAGATTGTGGGACATAAACACAACACGATGACCTACGGCCATTATGCGAAACCACTCTCCCCAGAAGAGCTGGTCGATGCCGTGAATAGCTTAAAATTGAACATATCTTAGTAAAATAAGCTTGGCGGTAAGCCGCCAAAAACCATCTCACCAAAAAGTGAGACGGTATGGCAACCCGTTGCGCTCCCGTCACACTTTTGGCTTCCTAGCTCGGAAATGCCCCATTGTGAGTTACAAGAGTATTTAAAAATGTTACTGATTTCCCCCTGATACATTGTTTGATTTATTAATACACTGTGATAAAGCACATATAAAATGCAATACCTCTTTTCAATAAGTTCAAGTTGATTACTTTCTTACATCCTACTTTAGGTATCTGATACAGAAAATAAAATATGATAATTTGATTCGAAAAAATGCATGATACTATTGCAAATTAAATAACGAAATCGATGCTTGCAGCTTGGTAAGTAAGGAGTCAGTAATGGTTTATTTTATACTGAGCCGAAAAGGATATTTAGATCTCGAAACAGAGTTTTCAGGCGAAAATAACTCCTTTTGGATTTCAGGAAATATACTTTCTAGAAATGAAATAGAGATTCTTTGGAAAAATAATGTGTCTTTAACGGTATTCAGTGATGAGATTAGTTTTGGATGTCAATCTGAAATTGAGGACGCATTACGTGAAATCAAAGCACATCATCCCAATCAAACAATATGGACTGAAACGAAAATCACCAACAATAGGTAATGTAACAAAAGTTAGCTCAGCAAATACATTTCGATGGGTTTATAGGTTCCCTTCTAGCTACGATACATGAAGTTGTATCTGGTAGAGGTTTGAGTATTACATATCGCCAGTTCTCTGCTTAGACGAATCTTCCCTAATGCAACTGAAAAGACACTTGATTCATTATTACCGATTCAACAGATGCCTATTACTCTGTCTATAATATTTAGCTCTAGGTCACTGATAGTCCAAGAGTAAAATGATAGTTTAATTTTGAGCAGTACTTGAAAGTACGTATCTGAACAAGGGACTTACGATGAGTTATGATTTGATGGTATTTGAGCCTTCCGTTGCTCCTAAATCAAAAGAAGATTTTATTCCATGGTATGAAGAGCAGGCTAAATGGTCAGAGGATCATAGCTACCAAGATCATAATGTGGCATCAGAGGCTCTTCAGTCCTGGTTTAAAGAGATGGTTGAGTTTTTTCCCGCAATGAATGGTCCTATGGCCTCAGATGATTTTGATGACCCTAGAATTACAGATTATTGCATTGGAAAAAATGTCATTTACTCTACGTTTTCGTGGTCTGTAGTTGAAATGGCTCACCCAAAAATGAGGGAACTTGCTATCAAATACTCTGTAGGCTTCTTTGATGTAAGTGCCACAGAAGGCGAAATTCTATTTCCAGAACAATCTAGCCCAGTAGCTTCTAATAAGCCATGGTGGCAATTTTGGTAGTATCTCATATTAGCAATCAGTCAGACTTGAGCAATTGGTGACTATTTCTAATAACTAAAATATACCACAAACTTGGCCAAATCGCAGTGCTTAACGTTTGAAATTAAAGAGGCATAGATGAAAAACGAGAAATTAATTGTTATTATTTTGATTATTGGAATGTTGTCATTTTCAATTCTTAGTTGGTTCCCAAACCCAGAAATTAAGGACTTCGTCCGTTTTGTTTTTAATTGTATTCTTTGCTTTTTCTTGTTTAGAGGTAAAATATGGGCAAGATGGTTAGTTGGTATGCTTTCAGGGTTAGCAAGTGTAACGAGTATTGTGTTTTTAATTAAAATAGATTATCTCTCTGAGTCTTTTGTAATACTAGTAGTAATGTCTTGCTTTTACGTGGTATCGTCCTTTTTCTTATTAAATCCTAAACTTTTATCGAATTATTTTAGCGCAAAGTGAACCTAACAGATAAGAATAAGTGTCCTTATGAGCAATACGGAGAAAGCGTATTGTTAAAGTAATGTCACGTATATTGATGAACAGCTAGAAAAATCAGAGGGAACTCTTCATATGAAAGTAGTAAAGCTTAGTTTTATTTTGTGGGTTATTTTGGCAGTAAATATTAATGCAAGCCAAGCTGAAGAATCAAAAAGTAATGAATTAAATGTCAGGGGTTCTATAGATAATGAGTGGATAAAATATAACAATTTCACTAGTTATGCTCACTCCCTTACAGCATTTCTTGATTTTTTCCCAGAATCAATGTGTGTTCTATCTATGATGAAAGTTACAACAAAAGCATTACTTGTAGGTGATTTAAAATCAAATCTTAAGGTAACCCATAAACGTTCAATTATTTTTGAAAATTCTGTTAATAGGGGAGTAAAATTACTCCAAGACAACTACAAATATTTGAATGAGACTGAGGCAAGGAATGCCGTTTATTTAAATATGGCATTAAATGAGTCGAACTTAAATAAGTTGGTTATAAATTCRTTTGAAACCAAGAGTTCTGATGAGATTTTTGAAAGTATATATCTCCGTTATAACTGTGAGGATCTTATAGGGTATAGTTTGTAGCCTCTAATAAACTGCTGGAGTGTTCTATCATAAAAGAAAATTGGGTTCGTTGATCGACTTAGCTACAATTAACCTGATAGGATGATCTTTCCACTTCATCTTATTTTGATAATGTGACTTGCTATGTCAGTCGAAACGTACCTAGCTCATTTCTGGCATGGGTGTGATCACGGTTCAAAGTTAATAAGTAAGTTAGTAGTTAATTAACTTACTAACTTAACGTTGCGAGATAAGTCATTAGGTTTTGCTTGACGTTCAAGTATGGAATGAGCTTTAATCTGTACCAGACATACGACTAAGATGATTTTTGGTCTTACCTCTAAGTCATTGTAAAGAAAACGTTTAATTTTTTGGTGGTTGGGTTCAAATCCCTATCTCTCCGCCACATTAAAAAAGGCCGCTGATTTTCAGCGGCCTTTTGCGTTTATCTGTCCCACTTTATCTCTTTTTCTATCTCTGGATACCAATCAGACTAATCTCTTCTTTTAATGCACTGTTTTATAAATTATACTGCCATCATTTTACAGAATTCCATTCTGATTAATTGTTGACCTCCTCAGGAGATCTTCCGGAGAGTAAACCTACTATGTTCCCCACACTGAGCAATGACAAATCGTGGAAACTAATTAGCTTTTATCAATCACTTGTCCAGCCCCTAGGCATAGTCAGTATTGTTTTTGGATTCACGTCAACCATGGGTTACCTCACATCAACTGAAGCCCTGTATCGGCCCATCGCTGACGGTCCTGCTACCAACCCGTTAACCGCTTTATGTATTATATTCATTGGCTTCGCCCTTCTATGCACCACGGTTGAGAAGAGAATCTGGATATTACGTCTCTTAGCTTTTCTAGTTATAGCAATTACCTTATCCAAAGTTGCTGATTATATTTTCAACACAACCCTTTCATCTATGATCACTCCGTTTCAAAATCAGGTCTTATTCGATCAATCGGTGGGGAAAAGTAATAGTATAGGGATTAACTCAGCGTTGATGTTTCTCTCTCTTGGTTTCAGTCTTGTGTTTTACAGTTACCGCATTTTCTATCTCTCACAGTTCGCTGCATTTGTCACTTTAGCCATCCCAATGATCTCTATTACTGGTTACGCCTATGGATTGGACCAATTTTACGGGAAAATGTCGATGCTAACAGCTTCTACTGGGATAGTATTGTCTATTGCAACATTAGCAATGACCGCACATACCGGTGCTGTAAGAGCAATGCTCAGCCCATACATAGGTGGTAAAATTGCCAGATTACAAACCCTAGCTGGTTACCTTATCCCCAGTATTCTTGGCTACCTACTGGTTCGCTCTCTAAGTTCCACCAATATTGACTCCTTTGGACTCTACGTCATTACCATCTGTTGGTTTATTATTTTAATGGTCAGTGTTTCTGCAATCATTCAAGAGCGAGTTGATACTGAACGCCGTGAAGGAGAACGGTTACTCTTTCTGGCAGCGATGTATGATAATTTGACCGGTTTAGCCAATAGAAGAAAGTTTCTTGAGTTTGGCCAAGAAGCGATACATAGAGCAAAACGAAGTAAACAAGGTATATGGGTACTTATGCTTGATATTGATTTCTTTAAAAAGATCAATGATACTGCTGGACATAATATGGGGGATAACGTTCTGATCGCCGTCAGCCACACACTCAAAAACTCTGTTCGTGAAGTCGACTTAGTCAGCCGTATGGGCGGTGAAGAGTTCTCCATTATTTTGATTGATTGTGACACCCACGGAGCAGAACGAGTGGCAGAACAAATCCGCTGCAGTGTAGAGAGTATGTTCGTGAAAGGTTGGACGGATCAGTATGGCTCAATAACGATATCGGTAGGTTGTGCCTTTAATGATGGAATGAGCTCTTTAGAGCAGAGCTTAAAAAATGCTGATGAGGCATTATATTATGCAAAAAACAGTGGCCGTAATCAGGTAGCATTTGAGAGTAAACTGTCGTCCTGAGTTTAAAATTTGAGTAAATCACGCTTTTGCTTTACCATTTGCCAATAATATATGTGATGTTACTTCAGGAAATGATTCAATGGGTCAATGGATGACTAGGCTGTTTACCAATTATTGTGCCGTTTTTATTCTTTTTTCTGCTATATCATCTGCTAATGCTTCTCTATTGAATGATTACCTTTATGAAAATTGGTCCAGTCAAGATGGACTCCCTCATAATAGTATTAATGATATTACCCAAACCGACGATGGTTATCTCTGGTTCGCGACTTGGGAAGGGATTGCACGATTTAATGGTCGCGACTTTAAGCACTTTACCCGCGGGCCTGAAAGTGGCCTGATCGACTCAGGTGTACGCACGCTGTTCTCGGATCAACAAGGCGGTTTACTGGCTGGCGGTGCTAGAGGCGGGCTGGTCTATCGAGTTCCTTATCAATGGCACGCTATTCCCCCTATCAAAAATCTAGTAAACGCTGTCTTTAAACAACCGGATGGTGGTCTTTGGATCGGTTTACAAAGCGAAGGGTTAATTTTTCGATCCGCCAGCGATGCTGCCAATCAAGTCATTTTGCCCAAAATCACTGTCTACCAAATCAAACCACGCTCCAATGGGGACCTACTCGTTTCTACCCACCAAGGGCTCTATATCATCTCAAAAAATCGTATCGAGAATGTTAATAAAACCCATGGTTTAGCGCTAAGTCCTATCCACTCAGCGGTAGAAGACAAAGCAGGTAATATTCTCTTCGGTGGCAAATCAGGTGCTTGGTTATTCAAAAACAATAAGGTGCAACGTGTGCACCCTACGTTGAATGATAATTCCATCACAAAAATCCTTGTCGATAGTCAAAATAACTACTGGTTTGGTACTCTAACTAATGGCGTTCACCGTCTTATTGGCCAAAAGCTCACCTCATTTGATGATCAACAAGGTTTACCTAATAACCGCGTACTTTCGATCTATCAAGATCGCGAACAAGCTATTTGGATTGGTACCAATGCTGGCTTAACGCGACTTCGTCAAGCGCCTTTTACTGTCTGGAATAAACAGCGAGGGTTAACGGGTGATTATATTCGAACAGTGCTGGCTCTCGATACTGATCATATCCTTGTGGGCAGTAGCAGTGGGTTAAATGTCATTCATGGAAAACAGGTAAGAAAGTACCCTTTTTCTCAAAATAGCCAGAGCGAAACGCCTCTCTCAATTTTAAGCCTTGCTAAACGAGCCGCAGGTGGTGCCTGGGTCGGAACTTACGATAAAGGGCTCTACCTATTTAATCAAAGTGGCCTAACAGAGTTTCGAACACCCCAACTACCGAACAACGAAGTTCGAGCCATTGTTGAGGATTCTGAAAAAAACTTATGGATTGGAACCACGGCCGGGTTAGTAAAGTATGAACCTCAAGGTAAATCGACCACCTATACCACTCAAGATGGTCTACCCGATAACTATATTATGGCGCTCTCAATAGATAGCCAAGGCCAGATTTGGGTAGGTACAGGCGTAGGCGTTGCTATTATCAATCAACAGAAAATATTTACACTAAACTTGAAATCGCTGGAACAAGCAGAGTATGTATTTGGTTTTTACTCCCAAGAAGACTTTATGTGGATGGCAACGGATCGTGGATTGATCCGTTATCGCTATTCCGACCAGGAATTAAGTTTAATTGGCCGAAAAAATGGACTGCCTATTGATAAACTGTTCCAGGTAGTACCAGACTCAAGTGGCTATTTTTGGTTAACCTCGAACCGCGGTATTTGGCGCATTTCAATAGAGGGAGCTAATCAAGTCGCCAATGGCATCATCAACAAACTCCATGTTGAACTCTACAACGAAAGAGATGGAATGGGCACAGCCCAAGCCAATGGCGGATCTAACCCTGCAACCGCTGTCGACAGCTCAGGCACACTTTGGTTCGCAACCGCCAAGGGGGTCGCGTCTACTCATCCACAAAATTTCAAAAACTTGGTAATGGCCAGTTTCCCGACCATGATTGAACGCGTTCAAGTTGACCAAACCCAGCTTGATCTCAGTAATCGTCATGTCCCTCAGCTAACGGCTGGCATTCATCGAATGCGTTTTGATTTTATTGGTTTGGGCTATACCTCTTCTCAGCATATTTTGTATAAAACCAAACTGGAAGGCCTAGACACAGAATGGGTCAAGCGTGGTTCACAAAATACTGCGGAATACACTAACCTATCACCTGGTGACTATACCTTCGTCGTCAGTGCTTTTTACCCCTATCACAGCGATGACAGTAACCAAGCGCGTTTCTCTTTTACTATTCAACCACACTGGTGGCAACGAACTAGCCTGCAGTTTGCCTCGGTATTTTTGATCATTATTTCAGTTGCGCTTTCGATTTGGTGGCGCATGAATGGACTTAAACACTCTGAATTAAAATTAACACAAGAGGTCGCCGAAAAAACTCGAGCGCTGCAACTTCAAGCCTCTGCCTTTGAAAAGCAAGCTCGAGAAGATCAGTTGACCGGTCTCAACAATCGCCGTGCTTTTGATGAGTGGGTCGATGAGTTGATGAATAAAAAACACCAACGCTCGCTCTCCATTGCCATTATCGATATCGACCACTTTAAACAGGTAAATGACAGTTATAGCCATCTAGTAGGGGATATGGTTTTACAACAAGTGGCCAATGACATCAGAGAGGTGTCGCCCAGTGATGTGTTTGTTGCTCGTTGGGGGGGAGAAGAGTTTGTTCTAGGAGTGATTGGTTGGCCTCAGCAGGATGTTGATTTTTTATGTGAATCAATACGTTTACTGATCAAAAGCCACTCCTACGGTCAATCCGATAATTTACTCTCGTTAACTGTCAGCACAGGATTAGTTCACGCGACGACTTCTAGCGATTTTGAGCATTTATTACGTTGTGCTGATATGTCACTATTAAAAGTAAAACAGTCTGGTCGGAACGCCATCTTCATTCAAGATCTCACTGAACCTGAGCCTCTATTTCTCTCTTAATCTGCGGACAGTTGCTGATTGAGCGCGTTAAACTGCTCAATCGGCACTGGCTTACCAATTAAATAACCCTGAAAATAGTGACACCCCTTCTCTTCTAGCATGGTTTGCTGCTCTACCGTCTCGACTCCTTCTGCAATAACATTCAAACCTAAACCTCGAGCCATTGAGATGATTGTCGTTACGATCGCTTGATCGTTACTGTCCTCTACCAAATCTCTAACAAAGGATTGGTCAATTTTTAATTGAAACAGAGGCAGCTGTTTTAAGTATTGCAGTGACGAATAACCAGTACCAAAATCATCCAACGCAAACTGTACTCCCAATGTTGATAACACATTCATGGTCGTCACCGTGTTGTCGATATCATCCAACAAGAGGCTTTCTGTTAGCTCGATTTTCAGTAGGTGCGAAGAGACTTGGTATTTCTTGAGAGCTCCTTTCACTTGCGATATAAAATTGACCTGTTGAAACTGTTTGGCACTGACATTCACAGCCATCGTTAAGTGCTGTGAGTTATTGCACTCTTTCCACTGTGCCAATTGGGCGCACGCGGTCTCAATCACCCACTCACCTATCGGTACGATCAACTCGGTTTCTTCAGCAATAGGAATAAAATCAAAAGGCGAAATCAAACCACGCTCTGGATGAAACCAACGAATCAGAGCCTCTGCGCCAATCGGTTTGTGTTTATCATTGATTTGAATTTGATAATGCAACTGAAACTGATTTTCAGTGATTGCTTTTCGTAAGTCCTTCTCAAGATCTGCTCTGGCGATAATATCTTTTTGCATGGAAGGCTCAAAAAAACAGAGGATATTTTTCCCCTCCTTTTTAGCCTGATACATGGCGATATCCGCTTGTTTCATTAACTCGGATATGTCTCCATTTTCTTCATTCAGCAAGGTTGAGCCAATACTCACGCTCGTCGTATATTTATGATTCTCTAATTGAAAAGGCTTACTCAACTCCGTCAGAATTTTTTCTGCAACGGTTTGGGTCTGCTGCCTTGCAATAGTCGGTTGTTTAGCCAATTTATCTAAAATTATGACAAACTCATCTCCACCAATGCGGGCTAATGAGTCACTATCTCGAATGCACAGTGACAGACGTTCAGCCACTTTTTTTAGCAACACATCGCCAATATTATGCCCTAAGGTATCGTTGAGTACTTTGAAATTATCAATATCCAGAAATAACAACGAAACGCCACTCGCATTTTTATGATACACACTCAATGCGCTATTTAAACGGTCGTAAAGTAAACGTCGATTAGGAAGGAGGGTAAGTGGGTCGTAAAAGGCCAGCTTTCTGATTTTTTCAGCATCTTGTTTACTTTCAGTTATGTCCGTCTGGGTACTTACAAAACTCGTGATTTCACCACTGAGATCTTTTACCGCAGAGATGGTTAACCTTGCCGTATATACATCTCCATTTTTTTTCTGTAAATCGATGTCCCCTTCCCAATAGTCCGTTTGGCGAATATTGTTCCATATTTCATCGTATATCGCACTCTCATTACGCCGAGTTTTTAATATATTGGGACTCTTCCCGATAAGTTCGTTATCACTATAACCGGTGATCTTGCTAAAAGCAGCGTTCACTCTAAGGATTCGATAGTTGGCATCGGTAACGACCATCCCTTCTTGAGATTCAAAGGCAATACCGGCAATACGTAGGTTATTCTCAGCCTGTTTTCGATAGTGGAAGTGAACTGTAGAGGTTATTAATAGTCCAACTAAAATAAGAATGATCGACGCAACTAACCAGACCAATAACGTGTATTTTTCATAGAAGCTTTCGGGTACTTTAATCACCACTGAGCCATAAGGTAAATCAGTCATATCGATGTTAAATCGTTTCAACTGTTGCCAATCAAACATATATTGATTTGGGCTGCTCTTGTTAATAGGTAACGTTTCGACTGGATGTCCGTTAAGAATTTTTATCGCCAGTTTAGTCGCTGATTGACCTTGCATTTCACTACTGACTAACTTCCCTCCAACGATCCCGTCACCAAGAATTACATCCCATAATCCATATATAGGGTAATTTCCTGTATTGGCAAGATGTTGTACCAATTTGTTAAATTCAAGGTATTCACCAGAAATTTGTTGAAAACTGTTCAGTGGAATCACCACAATGTTCGATCCAAGTGCAGCCAACTGTTGGTCGATCCCCTTTAACGTATTCGCGGTAACGTTGATAAAATCAACCTGTTCCGCCAAGCGCTGTGGTAGGCCTTCTATCCATACTTGTCGTTTTTTGGGGTTATTAGGCAGGACAAAAACCACTTTTTCTGTGTTTGGGTGCAGTTGTAAGGCAACATCTATGGTCTCTTCAAATGCGTTCTCTTCAATGACACCTGTCACCTGCTTATCAAGCAGGGTGGTCTTCTCATTAAATCCATTATATCCAGCAAAAACGACAGGAATGCCAGGAAACAGTGTCTCCCTCTCACTCATTATAAAATGGTAAGCGTCATTATCTATCGCCATGATCAAGTCCAGTTGCCGATAGTTATATTTCACATTAAAAAGTGCATAAAGCTGTTCAAAGTAGTTG